>NZ_JBFHKV010000513.1:0-5813 GCF_041595215.1 Stieleria sp.
TCAGGGCGAGGTCATCCACGCGCGCACCGGCGACGTCGCGCCGCCGAGTTTCCCGTACGATGTGCCCTGCGAAATGCCCGATGAAGGCACTCGTCGGGAAAAGCTGGCGGCCTGGATGACCGACGCCGACAACCCGTACTTTGCCCGCAGCTTCGTCAATCGTCTGTGGGGCTATCTGTTGGGCGTCGGATTGATCGAGCCGATCGATGACATTCGTGCCGGCAATCCGCCGACCAACCCCGAATTGCTGAATCATCTGACCGACCAGTTCGTCGCGTCAGGGTTTGATGTCCGCGCCATGTTGCGGCAAATCTGCAACAGCCGCACGTATCAATTGAGTGTCGCGACCCACCCGATGAACGAAGACGACACATTGAACTACGCGCGTGCGATGCCACGGCGTCTGCCGGCCGAAGTCATTTACGACGCCGTGCACGCGTTGACCGGCGCCGAGAGCAACATCCCCGGAATGCCCAAAGGCACGCGCGCCGCTGCCGTCACCGACTCGGGCGTCAAACTCAATGACGGCTTCTTACAGAACCTGGGACGCCCGGTCCGCGAAAGCGCCTGTGAATGCGAACGCTCCAGCGAATTGCAACTCGGCCCGATCATGGCCTTGATCGGTGGGCCCACGGTAGCGACCGCGATCGCCGACCCCAAGAACGAACTAGAACGCATCGTCCAAGAAAATCCGGACGACCGCGAACTGGCCACGGAAATCTTCCTCCGCTCGATCGGTCGACCGCCCAGCGAAACCGAACTCGCGGCGTTCGATCAAATCAAGCAACAGATCAAGATCGATCACGAACTGCTCGAGAAAGAACTCGCTGCGAAAGAAATCGAGTGGGCCGAGCGGAAGCAAGAATTGGAACAGATCCGCGAGGCGAAACTTGCCGAAACCAACACGCAATTGGCCGCTCGGATCGAAGCCGCCAAACCGGAACAAGAACGCCTGGCCAAAGAGCGTGAGGCACGAATCGAAAAGGCCACCAAGGCGCTCGAAGACGTCAACAAGCAGTTGGCCGAAAAGGTGAAGCAGTGGGAAACCGAACACGCCGCGGCGGTCGAGTGGCATCCGCTGCGACCTTCCAAAGCGGTCTCGACCAACAAAGCCAAGTTGGTCGCCGCGGAAGATCGCTCGATCACCGCCAGCGGTCAAACCGGCAAGGCGGTCTACACGATCGAGTATCCGACTTCACTGAAAAATATCACCGGATTCCGCTTGGAAGCCCTCTCGGATCCGTCGTTGCCAAGCAACGGTCCCGGTTTGCCGCCCAACGGAAACTTTGTGATCACCGAATTCGAAATCAAGGTCGCATCCAAGTCCGATCCCAAAACGTTCGCGGATGTGTCGATCGAAAGCGGCAAGGCAGATTTCTTGCAACCGAGCTTTACGATCGAAGCGACCTTTGACGGCAACAAACGTGGACAGGGCGGATGGGCGGTGGCCGGTGCGACCGGTGTCGATCACTGGGCCACGTTCAAGCTGAAGCAACCGATCAATCATCCCGACGGCTGCGTGCTGCAATTCCAGATCCACCAGTTCCACAACGCCGCCGACCACCAGTTGGGCAAGTTCCGCATCAGCGCGACGACCGACACCGGCGAGATTCCATTGGACCTGCCCGAAACGTTTCGTGCCATCGTCGCGACACCGGACGCCGATCGCGACGAGACGGCGAAACAGAAGTTGATCGATTACGTCGGCAAGACCGACCCGGATCGAACCAAGGCCGAAGCCGCGTTGGCCGAGGCCCGGAAAGCAGTCCCCCGCGACGCCGAAACGGTTCGGTTGGAGCAACGTCGCGACGCATTGTCCGTCGCAACGCCCGATGATGCTCGAATCATTCGGCTGCGAAATGACGTCGCGCAAAGTAAACAGCAAGTCGAACGGTTACGTTTGACGGCGGCAGAAGACCTGACGTGGGCACTGATCAACAGCCCCGCCTTTTTGTTCAACCACTAACCTGGCCCGGATTGTTTCGACACACGTTCGGTGCCAAACCGCCGACCAACCCACACTCGCTTCGGAGAACCCCATCATGCTTTCGTTCAAAGGCTTCGCCGCCAAAGACCTTTGCGATCCCCATCTGGCTCCGTCTCGCCGCACGTTCTTGCGTGTCGGCGGCTGCGGAATGTTGGGGTTGTCGCTGCCCTCGTTGATGCAGCTCGAAAACGCCTCGGCCGGTGAAGTGCTCGGCGGCGGTCCCGGTTGGGGCAAAGCCAAGAGCATCATCATGGTGTATTTGCAAGGCGGTCCCAGCCACTTGGATCTGTGGGATCCCAAGGAAAATGTTCCCGACAACGTCAAAAGCCAGTTCCAACCGATCAGCACCAAGATCCCCGGGATCAAGTTCACCGAGAATCTGCCGCAGTTGAGTCAACTGAACGATCGATTCACCATGATTCGGTCGATGTCGTACACGCCCAACGGCCTGTTCAACCACACCGCGGCGATTTACCAGATGATGACGGGCTACACGACCGACAAGGTCAGCCCGTCGGGACAGCTGGAACCGCCTTCGCCGAAAGACTTCCCGAATTTCGGCAGCAACATCGTCAAGATGCAGCCGGTCGACGAACCGATGTTGCCGTTCGTCATGTTGCCGCGGCCCCTGCAAGAATCCAACGTGGTCGGCAAAGGCGGGACGGCCGGATTCTTGGGCAAGTCCTATGACCCCTACACGCTCTATCCAGATGGCGATGATCTGGACATGAGCAAGATGAACCGCATCAAGATCGATGACCTGAAACTGCGACCGGAAGTGTTTAGCGTGCGGTTAAAACGGCGGGCGCAATTGCGCAATTTGCTCAACGCGCAAATGCCGGAGATCAACAAGGCCGTCGAGAGTTTCGAGTTGGATGAATACTACGACCGAGCGTTGTCGCTGATTGTTTCCGGTCGGGCACGCGAGGCATTTGACTTGGCCAGTGAACCGGATGATCTGCGCGACAAGTATGGCCGCAACACGTTCGGCCAGAGCTGTTTGCTCGCCCGACGCCTGGTCGACGCCGGGACCCGTGTCGTCGAAGTCATTTGGCCCAAGGTCGCCAACAGCGACAACCACTCGTGGGACCATCACAGCGGATTGAGTAAGCGGATGAAAGAACAATCGGCGCCGATGCTGGACGCCGGATTGTCGACGCTGATTGAAGATCTGGATGACCGCGGCATGTTGGAAGACACACTGGTCGTTGCCGTCGGTGAATTCGGTCGCAGCCCACAGCGTGGCGTCAGCACCAGTGGCAACAACAACTCCGACGACGGACGCGACCACTGGCCGTACTGCTACACGGCCGTCATGGCGGGTGCCGGAACCAAACGCGGGTACGTGCACGGCAAGAGTGACAAAACTGCCTCGGCCCCGCTGGAAAACCCGGTCCACCCGGCCGAGTTATTGGCCACGATCTATCACAGTTTCGGCATTCATCCCGAAACGATCGTCTACAACCACCTCAACCAGCCGAGAGAATTGGTCAAGGCGCAGGCGTTGACGGCGCTTTTGAGCTAGGGCGGGGAGTGGTTCCCCGCGGCGAGGGCAACGCTGCGCAGCGACTATGTCCTGCGTTTGACGGGGTGATAGCCGCAGGGTGCAAGCCCAATGTCATTGAGTTAAGAAGCGAAAATGAATCACCATGGCTCCCCTCTCCCCCCAATTCCTGGCGAGCCTAAGCGAGTCAGGAAGTGGGGGAGAGGGGCTGGGGGAGAGGGGCATCTATTCTGTGCGCCGTTGTTGATTGCGGCAACGGTACGCTCTCGAACCCCGGTTGGATCTGGCGGTATGTCGTACCCAAGAAGGCGAACTGCTTCCAATCGACCTAGTAGCAATCAACGGTGTATCGCCCATCGGATACTCACTTCGAAACTCTCCTCCGGCGCAACCGCAATTGCGCACATCTGCTAAACCGAGTTTTCAAATTCATTCGATCGATTGCGCTGATCACGAGCAAACTCGGTGGCCTTGTGATTGCATCGTCGTTTCGGCATGCGGATTCCCCCTCACCCCCTGCCCCTCTCCCCCAAACAAACCTCTCCTAATCGCAGCGTTTCCGCTTTTAGAAATCACATGACACGCATGATCCATCCGAATCAGCCACGAGGCTTGTTCGGGGGAGAGGGGAGCCATTTTTCAGTAGGTCGCTTCTCTCCCACAAATCGTGGAAAAGCTTGCTTGTCGATTTGTGGGGGAGAAGCATTGGGGACGCTCCCCGCGCGTGAAACTTCACACATCACCTATTTCCCACCACGACTTTTTCCCCGCGACGGAAGTTTTTACAGGCGGGTTTGAAAATCGTTCTACGCGTCCGGCGTTTCTGCCGGTTGCCGTTTGATCACTGCGATTGAATTTTCACTCGGCAATTCACGGTGATTTCTGGTCCTTCGCTTTTTTCGACGCCGTGATTGGTCCGGTCGATGCATCCCTCGTCGCGTCAATGCCCGCCGGCATTTGAATCCATCACGATTCCCGGCGGGCTCACGTTTTGAAACGCGATCGCACTGCACGGGCAGGCCGGGTTTCAATGCATCACACCTTGATCGAAGGATAAAAAGGTATGAAACGTTTGAGTGTACAGGCTCTGGAAAGCCGAAAGCTGTTGGCTGCCGATATCGGCGTTGTGGACACGACGCTGTATATCGAAGGCACCGGCGGCAATGACATCGCGGAAGTCTACACGGTGGAAAACTCTGTCGTCGTCAAACTGCAAACCCAAGACGCCGACGGCCAAGTCGCGTCGATGGAGCAGAGTTTTGACGCGGAGTTGATCGATGGCATCATCTTCGAAGCGTTGGGCGGCGATGACTTGCTGGTCAATGACACGTCGTTGGATTCCATCATGCGAGCCGGTGGCGGAAACGATGTCGTCCTGGGCGGTTCGGGTCGCGACATCTTGGTCGCCGGAGGGGGCGACGATGTTGTGCTCGGCGGCGGTGGCGACGACGTGATCTTGGGCGGTCCCGGTGACAACGTGATCATCGACTCGACCGGCGACGCACCGACCGACACGGTCGTGGAAGAGGACACGATCGTCGACGAGACAACCGACGCGCCGTTGGCCGAAGACTCCGATGACCAAAGCTCCGATGTCGATGACACACCCCTGGGTGATCTGTTGACCAGCGACGACTCGGAATCACAGGACTGCGGTGGGGAACCGGCCGCGGAGGCCGATTCCGACACCACCGCCGATCTGAATCCGGATGAAGCCGTCGGCATCCTCGGTCAACCCGATGCCGAAGACGGAGACTCCAGCGACGACGCCATCGAGCCTGCCGGCGAAGTCACCGGGGAACCTGTTGATGAAGTCACGGTCGACCCCGTCGATGAGGTTGCCGTTGATCCTGTCGATGAGGTTGCCGTTGATCCTGTCGATGAGGTTGCCGTTGATCCTGTCGGCGAAGTGAGCGGTGAACCTGATGGTGAGGTCACGGTTGAACCGACCGATGAAGTCACCGACGAACCCGTTGAGGAGGTCGCCGTTGACCCGACCGGCGAAGTCACCGATGAACCTGTTGCTGAGGTCACCGTTGAACCGACCGACGAAGTGTCCGACGAACCCGTTGGTGAAGTCGCCGTTGAGCCGACCGATGAGGTCACTGGCGAAGTGACTGGCGAAGTGACTGGCGAAGTGACTGGCGAAGTGACTGGCGAAGTGACTGGCGAAGTGACTGGCGAAGTGACTGGCGAAGGTGGCGACGATGCCACCGGCGAAGTCTCCGGTGAAGTGGATGGCGAAGTCTCCGGTGAAGTGGATGGCGAAGTCTCCGGTGAAGTGACCGGTGACACCTCCGAGACTCCCGAGTCACAGTCGGA
>NZ_JBFHKV010000514.1:0-5810 GCF_041595215.1 Stieleria sp.
GGAATCGTGCAGACGGTCGAAGGTCCCATTCAATCGAATCAAAAGCTGACCATTGTCGAAGACGGCGAAACCACGAAGTGACGACCTCGCAGCCCCGGCATCGATTTCGATGACCGTCGCAAAGCTCGTGTTCGCGCCCGCTGTCCTGGCCATCACCATCGCCTCCACCGGCTGCTCTCCGTCCTCACCGCCTCCGCCGGGCAAACCGATGGAAACGCTGGTTCCCGCGGTGGAAAAGAACAGCGATTCGAAGACGCAATACCCGACGCAATGGCTGGGGGGCCAAACTCTGACCGTCGCCCCAGGCGTCCACGTGCTCGGGGAAATCAGCCCCAGCGCCGTGCACGCCATCGAAACCGACGACGGCATCATCCTGATTGACTCGGGCGGCGACGAGCAGGCGCGCGGAGTGCGTGAATCGTTGCTGTCGGTCGGTTTGCGGCTGGACGATGTGCGCTATGTGTTGATCACCCACGCACATTACGACCACGTGTTCGGCGTCAACAAGATCCGCGAGATGTCGGGCGCGACCGTCGCTGCGGGCAAGGACGACTGCGACGTCCTGCGCAGCGCGGACCTGCCGGCGTTGTATTCGGTGTTCCCCAAAATTTCCTACTCGGGCGATCCGATTGCTGTGGACGTCGAACTGCAGGACGGGGACACGATCGAATTAGGCGGCGTCACGATCGAAGCCATCGCCACCCCCGGCCATACGCCGGGCAGTACGTGTTATCTGCTCAACAAGGACGGTCAAGAAATCCTGTTCTGCGGCGACGTCATCTCGTCGATTGATTTTGGCCCCGCGACCTACGCCGCCAAGCTTTCACCCAAGTATCGCGGCGACGCCGACGCGTTTGTGGCCACCGTCGATCGCCTGCTGCAGCGTCAGCCCCCCGACTTGCTACTGACCGGTCACCCCCGGCAACAAAAACGATTGCAATCGATTCGGCTGGATCCAGCCACCTGGAAAGGGCTGTTGGAGCCCGCGCGTGCCGAACTGCAAGCGATAGCCGATCGGCACCGGCGCGATGGCGCCGATTTTCTCGATGGCAGCCCCAAACAGATTGAACCCGGTCTGTATTACCTGGGAGACCTGGATGGCACCGCCGTGTACGGCCTGCTTCGCGAAGAGCAATTGTTCGTGGTCAACGCTCCCGGCGGAGAAGGATTGGTCGAATTCCTGAGGACGCAACTTGAATCGCTGGGCGTGACCCACACGGCGCCTGCGGCGATCTTGCTGACGTCTGACTCGCCGGAGGCCCGTTCCGGACTGGCCTCTGTTGCGAAAAGCACGGTCGTTGTTGCGCCGCGATCGGTGGCTGATTCACTGAGAGCCGAGGGGTATGTCGTCAAGACGCCGGCGGATGCGGACGCAGCGATGCCACTACCCGTCGAGGTGACGGAGTTACCCATTGGGCTATGCTATTCTTATTCGACAGACGGCAAGACGGTCTTGCTGACTCCCGCGGCACCGCGAAACCTGTCCCTGGTCTGGAAGAACCGGCTCAACGGACGTAAGACGATGGGCGACCTGCAACCGCAAATGAGTGACTTGATCACCGAACTCAATGCAGCGGCCAACCGAGTGGTGGACTACCGGAAAACGCTGGAAACATTGAGTCGCTTTGAACCCGATGTCTGGCTGCCTTCGCTTCCGCTAACCGATCAAAATGCCAATCTGTACGACGACGATTGGCACGACACCCTTGAAAACAACCTGCGTCCGGTCGAGACACTCGAGCGCCGCTTTTAAAGTGGCGACCATGGCCGATCGAACGTCAGAACGCCGCTGCCCGGCGGATCACGGGTCGAACGATCGTTCGATGAGTGCCGTAACGATGAACATGAATCGATCGATGACCCGCACGCATTCTATATCCCTGACCTGGCTGTTCGGCCTGTCCGTCGTGTTGGCTTGCGCCGGTTGCGGCACGGGGGACCGTGCAACGTCACCGCAGGAAACGGCCCCAACGCAGTCGGGCGACGATGATACGTCTCGATTGGAATCGGCGTTTGCGTTGATGCAGCAGGGACAAACCGATCAAGCCCTCGAACGCATCCAGCAGGTCCTGATTCGCTCTCCCAAGAATGTCGACGCGTTGAGTCTGGCGATCGAACTGTACAACCAGCGCGGCGAGTTTTGCCAGGCCGCCGATCTGGCAGCAACCGTTGCCGAAATTGATACGGCGCGGGGCTCCCAGATCCTGATCCGCGCCTTTGATTGGAATCTGCGCTGCGGCGACTTTGCGGCGGCGGAAAAGAATTTGCGGCGTGCGGAAGCATTGGACCCGAACAACGTCGATGTCCATCGCATGCTCGCCCAATTGCTCAATGCACAAGGCCGGCGTTTCGAAGCCAGTCGACACGTCCGCCAGTTGATCCGGCTTCGGTCGGTGCAGCCCAACGAGACGCTCAGTTTGATCGACCTTCAGGGGCCCTTTTACCTGGTCTCGTTTGCCGACTTTGTCAAAGACAACGCCGTCACCCTGTTCTCGCTGGGCGAGGCCCGTGAGCTGTACACGCGGATCAACGCCGAGGCGAGCGAAGTGTTGGCGCTGATGCAGCGGATTCGGCAGGCGTTTCCCGACAGTGCCGCCGCGGCAGCACTGCACGGGCGAATCCTAGCCGAAACCGGTCGACAAGAGGCGTTGGCCGAATGGGCCAAAAACGTTCCAGCAGGGACGCAGGAACAACCCGAATACTGGAGTGCGATCGGCAGCTGGATGGCTTTGCAAGATCGCCACGAGGAAGCGATTCGGGCGTTCGGCGAGGCCCTTCGACGCGACCCCACCGATCGTGAATCATTGCGCTCGATGATTCAATCCTTGGTCTCGGTCGGCCAGGAATCACACATCCCCGAATTACGTCAACGGCTTGCGGTGCTCGATCGGATCTTTCGCATCGCCAAGGAGGCGGACGCCGAACAATCGCTGTGGATTTCCCAGCGGCTTGGGGAACTCGCCCGCCCCTGGGAATCCTGTGCCTGGCTGATGCGCGAGGCTCAACTGTCCGGGGCCATGTCCGAGCGTGTTCCGGAATTGAATCAACGGCATCAAGCCATTCTCGCCTGGGAACGTGGCGCCAACGAAACGCAGATCGGAACGGCACAGCTGACACGTCTGCTCGGATTCGACATCCAACAATGGCCGTTACCGGAGCTGGACAGTCGCAAACCCACCACGCCCGCCGATCCGACACCATCGGCCGATCAGGGACTACGTTTCGTCGACGTCGCCCCCGAATTGAAACTCGAAGCACGGTATGTGGGTGGGTTCGCCACCGATGGAAGTGAGTTTTACCCTTACGAGGTCAACGGAGGCGGACTGGCAGTGCTCGATTACGACTTGGACGGTCGCTGCGATCTCTACATGGCGCAGTCCGGTGGCACTCCGGTCGAACCGGGTTCGTCCATGCCCAACCAGCTGTTTCGTTTTGTGGCCGAAGGTGGCTTCGGCGAAGTCACCGAGCAAGCCGCGGTGGGCGACCGCCACTTCGGCCAAGGTGTCTGCGTCGGTGATGTGAACCAAGACGGATTTCCCGATCTGCTGATTGCCAACATCGGCCCCAACGTTGTCTACATCAATCAGGGCGACGGCACGTTTCGCGATGCGAGCGGCACGCTGTTGGACAGCGCCGCCAACTGGACCTCATGCATCGGACTGGCCGATCTGAGCGGCGATGCGCTCCCCGACATCATCGAGATCAATTACATCGACGATCCGCTGGCGTACACGGTCCGTTGCACGGACGACCACTTGCCATGCCAACCGCAACGCTTCAATGCCGCCTCGGACCGCATTCTGAAACTGCGTCCGAACGGGCAATTTGCCCCGTGGTCCCAGGCCGCCGAGATGCGCTCCAACCCGAAACTCGGCTTCGGATTGGTCATCGCAAATTTTGACGGAAAGCTGGGCAACGATTTTTTCGTCGCCAACGATGGCGATCTCAATCATTTCTGGGTCAGTTCCACACCGGCCGCAGCCAGCGACGACCGATTCTCGATCGTCGAATCGGCCGCTGTGCGGGGCTGCAGTATCGGCAAGGGCGGTGATAGCCAGGCATGCATGGGTGTGGCGTCGGGCGATTTCGATCGCGACGGACAACTCGATTTGCACGTCACCAATTTCCATAACGAGTCGGTGAATCTGTTCACACAAAATGAGCCAGGATTCTTCTTCGACGAATCGCTGCGGTACGGACTGCACGATCCGTCCTTTTCCGTGCTCGGGTTTGGAACGCAGGCGGCCGATTTCGACAACGACGGTTGGCTTGACCTGGCCGTCTTGAACGGCCACGTGTTCGACGCCCGGGACGAAGGCATTCCGTTTCAGATGATTCCCCAACTGTTCCACGGCAGCCAACAAGGTTTTCAGCTGCAGGACCGATCCACCGCGGGCCAATACTGGCAACAGCAACAGCTCGGACGCACGTTGGCAACGCTGGATTGGAATCGCGACGGACAGATGGATCTGGTCGCCAATCATTTGGACCTGCCCGTCGCGCTGTTGCAAAACGTCTCCAAGTCGCAGCACTGGATTCAATTCGAATTGATCGGAGTGGATTGCGAACGCGATGCGATCGGTGCCGAGGTGCGGATCCGAGCCGGCCAAGACCGCTGGAGTGGCTGGCAAACCGGCGGCGACGGTTACATGTGCAGCAACGAAGCGGTGGTGCACTTCGGGGTCGGTGCGGTTGAGTCCATCGATCAGGTAGAAATCCGCTGGCCCGACGGTCGCACCGAGACGTTCGAGAACGTCGACACCAACACCCGTTATCTGGCTATCCAGGGCACCGAGGGGCTGGAGAAGCGTTGATCTGGGGTCCGTTCAACGGCGATACAGCCCCGATTCCCCTTCAATGACTAAGTAGCGATGGTTCGCTTCGACGTCGCTGAAGCGTTGGCTGCGGCCCGATGGCCATTCGATCACGACCTGCTCGATGGTTTCGTGTGGTCCGATTCCGAAATCAATCATCGGCTCGTTGCTGCACAACAACCCATCCCCACCGACCATCCAGCCCACCCAGCTTTGATCACCGATCGTGAGGGTGACCTTGGCACCGATCGCGTCTCGCTCGCTGGACGTCCCGATCAACTCCAATTGCAGGGCATTTTCGGTCGCGGTCTGATTTTCCAACAGTGCCGCAGGCGCGTCCAAGTGGTTCGTCACCAAGTCGGGCTTCAAGTCTCGGTTGAAATCCAAGACGGCCATGGTGCGGCCGAGGGCGGGGGTCGACCAATAGCGGTCGGCCGGGTTCTTCAATTCAAACCCGTCAGCGTCGCCCCGAAAGAACTGGGGCTGCATCTGATAGGCACGCCCACGGTGACGGTGGTCGGTCACGTTTCCGTTGAGCACGGGCAAATCGAGCCAACCGTTGCGATCAAAGTCGATCGCTTGCGTGCCCCATCCGACCGTCATACGGGTGTCTTCGTACATTCCGCGTTTCGCGTTGACGTTGGTGAACACACCCGGGATTTCCTGGCTGTACAGGTCCGCCGCTTGGTTCCAAAAATTGGTGATGTGCAGATCCAGCAAGCCGTTACGGTCGAAATCACCCGCGGCGATTCCCATGCAACCTTGCCGTTGGCCGAGCAACCCGAAGGCACATCCGGTGATCTGTGCACTTTCCCGCAGCGTGACCGGGGCCGATTCGGAATCTCGATGCGACAGCCAAAAATGGTTGAACTCGGTGTCGTTGGCGATAAATAGATCGTTCCCGTTGCGGTCGTCAAAATTCGCGATCACGCCGGCGAATCCATAGTTGGGTTTTTCGTCCATTGCGACAAAGCCATCCCACCGCAGGATCTGACC
>NZ_JBFHKV010000515.1:0-5809 GCF_041595215.1 Stieleria sp.
ACCAACGACAGCACGGCAATACTTTGCAGCGCCCACGACGGAGCGATCGGCAACACCAACCGCATCACGGCATAGGCCCCGACCAGCGGCGTGGAAAACAGAATCGCGGTTCCGAAGGTGGCCTTTTCGAACAGATCCGTCATCCACAGATGAAACGGGAACACGCCGCTGCGAAACAGCGCCGCCGCCGTCAACAGTGCCCCCGGAATCAGCACCGCCGTACTATTCATCTCGGTCACACTGAGCCAGCCATAGCCGACCAACAGCAGCGCCGCAAAGACGGCCATGTGCAACACATAAAGACGCGTGCATCGCTGCCGGTTCCGCAGTTCCAAATACGGTGGAATCGTCGCCGCGATCAGCAACACGATCAGCGTCCAAGAGCTGCGACAGCTGAACGTTGCCAACACAAGCGTCTCGGAGACCAACGCGAGTTTCAGCGAGAACCGTGGCGCTTTGGTGCGCAGCGTCGACATCACCGTGACCAGAAAGATCAACGCCGCGAGCGGCAATTGAAACGCGCTGAGTTCGTCGACGACAAAAACGTCTCGATCGAACATCCAATCGATAAACGGCCAATGGTCGTGCGCTTCGAACGTCCCGATCAAGACAAAATCGATCAGTTCGCCGATCGTCAATGCGAACGTCACCGAACAAATCGCGATGGCGTGTCGCAAGATGTTGTCGCGGTTGCCGAGCAAATGAATCCAAACCGCCCCGAACAGGGGAACCAGAATGGAAACTTCAATCCAGGGAAAGTGAAACTCGGGCATTGTGGGCGTTGCGAGGGTAAGTGATCAAATCGTGGACGGTGATGCGTTAAGCCGCGGACTTTAAACCTTCGGGGTGCAGTTCAGCCTGGTCGGATTCGCGTGATGCTTCATTGGACAACGCATCGGTGACTTGTCGCTCCATCGAATCGCACCAGCGGAACACCCGCACGAATGGCTGGACGATCCACTTGTCCAAAGCGATGTCCATGAATCCCCGCTCGAATCCGAACCGGTAGCACCAACGCTGCATGCGTGGTGGCAAAAAACCAGCTCCCACCCAGGCATCACGCGGCAATCGCGTGCCCATCTTGTTTTCCAAATCGCTGTAGTCCCTGAGCAACGTCGGGGCACGCAACAATTGCATCGTCCGCAGGCTCGCGTGTCCGATGATGTGGATCAGTGCCAGATACTTCAGCCCCAATCCGATCTCCACGACGATGATTCCGACCTGAGTCAGCGAGGCGTAGGCGAGCGAAACCTTGACATCGTTTTGCACGCGTGACATCACCGCGCCGCAAACCGCCGAGACGATGCCGAGACTGATGACCATCACTTGCAGGGTCAACGAGGCTTCGAGAATCGGACTGAGTCTTAACAGTAGGAACGCGCCCAAGTGAACCGACAAGGCGCCGTAAAAAATGGCACTTGAGGGTGTCGGGCCTTCCATCGCTCGGGGCAGCCAACCGCTGAACGGAAACAGGGCCGACTTACCGGCCGCCGCGACCAACAGCAGCGACCCGACCATCAAGGCCTGGCTGGACGTGATCGCGGCCGTGCCTTCGGGCCAAACGCCGCTGCTCATCAGCCCACCGAAGTCGCCTTCGCCGGTCATGTGATGCATCGTGATCGCGGCGATCAAAAACGCGGCGTCGCTGAGGCGATAAATCGACCACACCCGTTGACCGTTGCGCACCGGATTGGTCCGTTCGTGAAAATAGGCCACCAACAGCGCGGACGACAGGCCGACCATTTCCCAGCCGACAAACAACGTTTCGATCGTACTGGCCAACGAAGACAGCACCATGCCACAAAAAAACATCGCGTAGTACAGAAAAAATCGTCCATACCCTTCCTCGCGATGCAAGTAGCGACGTGTGAAGGCACCCACGACACCACAAAGGACGCAGGAGAGCATCAAGAAAGGAATACTGAGGCGATCGAAAACGAACTTCAAATGAAATTGAAACTGCTCCTCGGGAATCGTCACCCAGTTCCCCAACTCGATCGGCACATAGCGAATGTCCGTTGCGAGCATGATCAACAGGATGGCAACGGCGGGCAGCAACGAAAACAGCACGGCCGCCTGTGTGAAACGCGCGATCGACGTCTCGCTCAAGGGACGATTGACGAGTGTCGAAAGCCCCAGAATCGCCAACAACACGATCGGGCTGCAAACGACCGCCGTGCCGAGGATATGAAAGAGCAGGTGGAGGGGAGTCATGATGAAGGGTTCAAATTGAATTCAAGGTGCGAGCCGAAGTGGCGTAAGCTGCTAGCTTGCGTTCGGTGGTCTGTTTGGAGATGGCGAGCAAGCTGCTTCCCCGACGATTGAATCGGACAATCTCACGAGGATTCTTCGATCGACGCATAGCCCAGGTGATCTCGCTGGCCGCGGTACCAATCGGCCGACGACGCGACGACGGGCAAATCGCTCGACTCCGGGGTGTAGCGTTGATACGTGCCGTTGACGTACCGCATGATCGTCGAGGTCTCGGGATCGATCAGCGCAATCTGAACCCAGTTCCCCTTGATCAAGCGTTCGATCCCCGGGTTCTCGTTGATGATCCTGTCCATTTTTTCTGGCGAGGTTTCGATGACGAACAGGATCCGCATCGGTTCGTGGATTTCAACCATCTGTTGAGACAATCCCGGACGCAGATCACTGGCGGCTCCGGTCATCACGCCGATCATCGACGCCACGTTGTGGGGCAACTTGGATCCACAGCCGTAACCTTCGACATCGACGGTAGAAAAGTAGTATTCCAAACTGATCCCCGCACAGACGGGGATCGCCGCTTGCAGAATCCGGGTCAGCACGCTGACGTGTTCGTCGTCCACCGCCGGATCGTATTCTGTCAAGAACACGCGACGATCCATGAACAGGCCACGGGTCCAGTCGCGACGTCCGACGGTGACGACCGCATTGGTCGCGTGGTTGTATTCCGGCCGAGCCTGTGACAAATCTTCCGCCCGCTCTTCGACATGCTCGAGCGCCTCTTCGGCGGTCAGATCCAACGGCGCGGATTCGAATCGCCGAGCCCGTTCGTGAGCATTTCGGGCGCGCGTCTCGTTGACGCTTTTTTCAATGCGACGAAACAGCGAACGATGCGTCCGTGGCAACAGATCCAGATCGTAGTACTCCACGTCATCATTGCAGGTGTTATGAAACGCCCCCACAAAACGCACGTCATCGGGCAATTCCACACCGCGTCCGGAGATCAATCGTCGGACGCGAGGATCGTTGGCCATCATGGCAAACGCTCGTGCGTTGGGACCGCCACGTCCGCCGCTGCAGGCGCCACAGTTGTAAGCGGATTCATGGGGATTATTCAGACTGCCGCTGCCGTGGCCGAAGAAGACGATGATCGGAGGAAAGTTGTCGACCATCCCAATGTCTTGCAGGATACGGATTACGATCCCCGCCATCTCGTCCAAGCTGTAACCGAGCGATTCGGGTTCGGGTCCGGGTGCTGCGGCGGTCCGTTCCAGATGCAACTCGGTCGCGGGTGGTTTGACAAAGGACCCCATCGTTGCGCGAATTTTGGAAGTCAGCCGCGGAGCCAAGATGCGTGCCACCATCGGGAATGTCGCCAACGCCCCAAAAACCCCGGTCACCCAGCCACCGATCATGGTCCGCGAATGGGCGTGAACTTGATGGGTGAACCAACCGATGCGGCGGCGTCGTTCCGCCCGTTTTGCGCTGACGTGCCTGGCCGAGAACAGGGGTTCTTCGCGGACGAAATGCTGTGGCGTCAGAATCGCCGGACAGAGCGCTCGGTAGTGTGCGTGGTCGACGCCCTGGTAATACATGGCGACCGCGAAGAAACCGGCGGCCGAGGCCGTCACACTTTCGGGATCGACTTCTTCCAGGTGTCGGCGGAACGATTCTTCCCGATCATCGATGCAAAAGATCGCCGCATACGCGGGCTTGCCGGACTTGCTGTCGCGACGTTTCTGGCGGCGACGAGCCGAATGGATGGCGATCGCATCGAGCGTCGCATTGCGATAGTGCCGTTCATAAGCGGCGTGCAGGACGCGACGCCGTTGGACCGAATCGAACGTTTCGATTTCACGAATCAGACACGCCCATTGCCCGGGCGTCATGTGGACCAATTGTTCGGGTGTCCAACCGCCGGCCTGGGCGAGTTGAAAGATCGTGTACGTCCGCTCGTCGGTCGAGGGTCCCCGTTTGACGCCAAGCCGGCTTTCGGCGATCCCGCGAATCTCTCGATAATCGCGCGTCCCGTACTGTCGTTCGCCGAAGTCAGCGATTGCATAGCGTTCGAGCATCAAGCGAATGGCCAAGTATTCGTTCAACGTTCCGCCGCGAACCGGGTGCTGCAGGAACGGAGTATTCGTCTCCATTTGCCAGATCATGCCCGCCCAGCCTCGCAGGGCCAACAGCGTCGATGCGATCTTCTCTTCGTCCTCTTCCTCGGCGATCCCCAACGCTTCGAGCGACTGCTGGATCGAGACGAGCGGATCGAACGGTTCGGACTGGATCGCTTTCAATTCGCCGACGATCCCGTTCATCCAGTTCGGCGTCACCGCCAGCGATCCCTGGTACAACCGTGCAAACGCTTGCGCGAATCCGAGTCCTCGATCGGGCAACGCCCAATCGGAAAAACCTTGGTCGAGAAACGCGCCGCAGAAGCGAATCAGCACGTCGTTGACGCTGACGTCGATGTCTTCGCCAGAAACCTCCCACAACAAGTCACGTAACCGGATCGGATCCCGCCGTTCAAATTCGGGTAATCCGGCGGATTGGACGCCGGCGCGTGAAATCTGCCACAACAGTTCCAGCGTGAAGGCTTCCCACTGGGCGTCGGACCACCATTCAATCGACTGGCGACGTGAACGATCGACCGCCGACAAAACGACATCGGGCAATCGCGTCTCCGAATCGCCTCCGTCACGTTCCGCCGCTTGCCCAGTCAGGTCCAGATGACGCATCACCCAACTGCGGGTCTTCCCCACCATCTGTTCGGCACGCTGCGGCGAAACCTCGGCGCGAAACCGGGTCAGCAAATCCGATTCGGCCAACAACCATTTCAGCTCCGCATCGGGGGCCGAATGCAGCGTCATCTGCAGCATCGCCAAGCGAAGGGTGTAGCGTGTCCCGAAACTGGCGACCAATTCATCAGCTTCCTCATCCAGGTCATCCATCAAGACCTGTCGCAGATCCTCCGCTGAGATCCGCCCACGAGCCAGTTCGCTTCGATAGCGTTGTTCCGGCCAGTAGGGCTCGCAACCGTAACGCCGTCCCCCTTCGATCACCGCCTGTTCAAACGGCATGTCCTCAAAGGAATGCAACGTGTTGTGGTGAACGAAGACCGAGATGGGTCCTTGAGAAGGCAAGAAGTGAGTCGCGTGTTCGATCGCCGCTTGCAGCTTGGAGTGTTGATCCGCGCCGGCTCGAACGAAGGCTTCGGTGGTGGGAATGACGGCGGAGGTTGCGTCTTGCATGGTGGCGATGGCTGGTTCGAGCAAAGTGATCACATCTTCATGATTTGCGTTGAGATCACGTGTTGACGTCCTTCGTTGGGCACAATTCGTACCAAACCGATGGAGACCGTCTCGGCGGCGGCCCCCGATTGCCGTCCGTCCCCCCAAACACGGACGTTTGTGCCAATCACCGACAAGAAAAAAAACAGGATGGCGTGACGCAGCAGCGGGCAATCCCACACCCCTTGCTTGAAAGGCGGGCAGGTGCTTGTCGTTGCGTCGACGCATCGAGAGGCGTACGTGCTTCATCTTGCAGGGTGCATCGTCTTGCACGTACGTGCAAAGATTTGCACTGTCTAACGCATCGTTCT
>NZ_JBFHKV010000516.1:0-5808 GCF_041595215.1 Stieleria sp.
AACCCGAAACCTGAAACCCGAAACCTGAAACCCGAAACCTGAAACCCGAAACCTGAAACCCTGGCACCCCCCGGCGTCTGCGGTCATAATGCCTGGCTTGAATCCGCCTCACTGTCAAACATTCCCCTCTCACGAGAACTCCCATGCTCCGCCCCGTCCTGTTCGGCACCCTTTGTCTGTTCGTTTCCGCCTGTTTTGCCGAGTCGCCCGCGGTCACGGCGCCGCCTGAACCGGACGGCATGACCCAGCTGTTCAACGGCGAAGACTTGACCGGTTGGGACGGAGACTCGCGGCTGTGGAGTGTTCGCGACGGCGTGATTCACGGCGAGACGACGAAGGAGGTTTCGACCAAGGGAAATACGTTTTTGATTTGGAAAGACGAAGTGGCTGATTTTGAGCTGCGATTGTCGTTCCGTTGCACCGCGTCGAACAACTCGGGCATTCAGTATCGATCGCAACGCGTCAAGACGGACGAGAAAGCGGTCAACCAATGGGTGCTGCGTGGCTACCAGCATGAGATCCGCAACGAAGAAGACTTGCCGAACGTGCCGGGTTTCATCTACGACGAGAAAGGCTCGCGCGGACGCATCTGTCTGGTCGGTGAAAAAGCGGTCTGGAACAAAGACGGCAAGAAGGTCATCGGCGAACCGCTGATCAGCAAAGAGGAGTTCAAAGAGTTGATGAAAGTCGACCAGTGGAACGACGTGGTGATCATCGCCAAGGGCAACCATCTGCAACACTTCCTCAACGGCCGGTTGATTCTGGACTTCACCGACAACCATCCCGAAAAGTCGTTTTCCAAAGGCTTCCTCGGACTGCAGTTGCACGCCGGAGCACCGATGTGGGCCGAATTCAAAAACGTCCGCCTGCAAAACCTCTAGTGGCGTAAGCTTCCAGCTTGCGTCCCCAAAAGTGGCGTAAGCTTCCAGCTTGCGTCCCCCCAAAAGCGCAGCGCCCGCCAGTCCCCGCCAGGCAACACTGTGAAGCATTTTTTTAGCGGTAGGGCGCAAGCCCGCCGGTGTTTCGGGAGCGATGAGAGACCGGAGGGCTTGCGCCCTGCCGCTAACACCGGGTAAAACGCAGGGAATAAATGCTTCACAGCGTTGCCCGCCAGGCCACCCGCTCTCACCCACCACCGCGAAACTCATCAACGGCTCAATGGATTGAATCAGCCGTTTGGCGCGAGCCTACGGGCCCCAGCACAAAGAAACGATGCTTACTTAGCGGTATACGCCCATAGGCCGCGCGTCAACCGCCTGTCCCGATTCAATCGGGCAATCCGCCACCCCTCTCTCGTGCAGCCATCTCGCACGCCACCGCCTTCACCCACTGTGAAGGATTCGTGAAGCCAGTGTTTGGGTTGCGCCTCGAATTCCGCCTCGCATGACGGCTGCGCCGAGTGATGTGAAGGAGTCGCGGACGCAATGCGAAGGAACGATGAAGTCTGACGCAATTCAATCGGTTTGAGATTGCAGCAGATCCAGCTCCCGCTTGAATACGCCTGTCAAAGCAACCGGGTTCACGGGCCAGGCACTGCGGAATCGAAGACACGGCAAGAGTTTGATCGATTGCTCATCTTCACTCCATCAAGGCTTCACCGGAATCAGGTTCACTGCTTCTGTTCCTAAGTCAGTCGCATCGCGTGCGTTGCACCGATCGACAAATCCACAGAAATCCAAACAAGGAATTCGAAATGTCGCGTATGCGAAAATCAGGTTTCACCCTGATCGAACTGTTGGTGGTGATCGCCATCATCTCCCTGCTGGCCGCGTTGGCGTTGCCGGCCCTGACCAAGGCTCGTGAAGCCGCTCGCCGCACCCAGTGCTCGAGCAACCTGCGTCAGTTCGGAATCGGAATGTACACGTTCTCCGACCGTGACCCGCTGGGCCGTTTGTGCACCGGTGCCTCCGACTTCGAGCGTGACGGTGACATGGACACCTACGGCTGGGTCGCCGACCTGGTCAACACGGGATCGGCCATCCCCGGTGACATGTTGTGCCCCAGCAACCCCGCCAAGGCACTTGAAAAGTTGAACGACCTGATCGGCATCTCGACGTCGGGCAACGGCGTGACGGTTGGCCCGTCAGCGGGCAACAGCTGGACCCGCATGCGTGCCGGCGCGGCCGATCGCATGTTCGATTCGTCCAACGCAGCGGTCGACTTTGCGGCCAACCCCGTGACCGTCGGTGCGACCCAATACAACAGTGCAGCCGAGTACGTCGGTGGCCTGTACGTGGACCAGGGTTACATGACCAACTACGCGGCCGGCTACTTCCTCGTTCGCGTCGCTCCGATCATGGAATACGACAGCACGGCGGGCGAGATCATCTCGTCGACCGGTGGAAAATTCAAAGAGCGTCAAGACACCAGCGGACCGCTGTTGGCTTCGGTCTTGGATCGCAGCCGCATCGCGACGAGCAACATTCCGTTGCTCGGCGACGCCGGCCCCGGTGACGTTGACGAAGCGATTCTCGGGACCGACGTTCCGAACACCAAAGAAGAACTGCCCCGCGGGATGTTGCTCGCAGAAGCCTTCAACGATGGCCCCGCTTACTTGGCGACGACCAACAATCGCTTGATCCTGCTCAACGCCGCCGTCTCGATGGTCGAGCAAATCAACTGCGAACGCGGCGCACCGTCGACCGTCAATTGCCAAGCCCCCTTGGGATCGGACGACACGAGCCCCTCGGGTTTCTACCTGCAAGACACGCGTGACTGGTTCGCCATCCACAGCGGCGGAGCGAACATCTTGATGGGTGACGGTTCGGTCCAACTGTTCCAAGACGAGAACGGCGACGGCTACCTGAACCCCGGCTTCCCCGTCCCGGACAACTTGACCGATTACTCGGGTGTCGGATACGCCGGCAGCACGGTCGAACTGCAGCCGGCTGAAATGTTCAGCGGCCTGTTCCTGGACGAAAGCTCCTTCAAGGGCCAGTTCGAAGAGAACTGATCACGAACGCTTTCTGTCCAACGAGACGGCAGAAATGTCACTTTTGAGGACCTCCATGGCACACGATGTCATGGGGGTCTCTCGTGTTGAATCGACGCGGCAATGTGAAAGACTGGAATGAATCAATTTACAAAACGACTGCTCGTCTTCGGTGGCCTGGTATTCGGGTTTGCCTCGTTCACCCTGGCCCTCACCCAGGTCGTCAGCTACAAGCCGTGGGGCGTCCCCGACAGCCGACGCGATGACTACGATCAGCGTGTCGCGGAACTGGACAGGCAAGCCATTGAGCGAGAAACGTATCAAAACAAGCCCCGCCCTTCGGCGAGAGCGTGGCCCGCGGTGCACGACTTCGGTTGGGTCCGGCCGGGAGAAACCGTGCGGCACACCGTCGAGATCGAAAACGTCGGCAATGCCGATTTGAATCTGCGAATCCGCGAGACCAATTCGGATCGCTTGACGGCCCAATTGGAAGGGCAGCAACTGGCACCGGGCGAATCCACTCGATGCACGATCGAATTGGTTGCCAGCCGTCAACCGTCAGCCGAGCCTTTCCAAGGCAGGGTGACGATTGCGACCAACGATCCGTTGAACAAGACGGTCATCTTGTCTGTGTTCAGTCGACAACGAAAAGAGCTGGTCCTTCCCGGCGCGATCGACTTCGGCAGCCATGACATGGGACAGGCATCGACGGTCGACTTTCTGATCTACAGTCAGCTGGCGCAACGTTTGAACGTCGTCGATGTTTCCAATGCGGCATTTGATCTTCAGTGGGTCGCCGTTCCCGAACCGATCGACAATCAGACTGTCGGTGACCAGACTCTCGGCGACCTGTCGGCAACGGCGGCCAGTCGCATCACCGTTGAAATGGAAGCCAAGGACTATGGCCACTACAGCGACCAACTGGAATTGACGGTCGAGATCGACGGCCAAGAACAGCAATGCAAGCTGGACTTCGGGGGTCGAGTTCGTCCGCCCATCGGCTTTTACGGGCCCAACGTCGATCGTCGCACCGGAGTCGATTTCGGCACCGTGGAAAACAACGAGCAACACGATCTGTTTGTCGTCGTCCGCTCCCGTGCGGATCGTTCCCGAAAAATCGCGGTGCTTGACATCGAGCCGAAAGAGCTGCAAGCCGAACTCCAGCCACTCGAGACTGACGGCAGTTATCGGCTGCGGATTTCGATTCCCAAAGGCTGCCCGTATCGACGCTTCAATCTCGCCGAGCAACATGGCTACATTCAAATCGGTGATCCCGAGATGAAGTCGTATTCCAACTGGCTGCCGGTGTACGGCGTTGTCGGTGATTTTGATGCCGATTGACCAGGATGCTTCACCCGCTTTAGTTCTTCGTCACGTAGTTCGAGATGTCTAGTTCTTCACCTGTTGATCAGATCACCCCTTCGGCAAGTCCGACACAGCCGTCCGGCAAGATGACTTGCGGTGCGTGCGACGCGACCAATCCGTCGGGCGGTCAATTCTGCGCCGGCTGCGGGCATGCACTACTCGAGCCCTGCGCCCAATGCAGCAAGCCCGTGTTGTTGACGCAGTCGTTTTGCGGCAATTGCGGATCGGATCTCGTGGCCTCGCTATCCAAACGCAAACGAGATCTGGAAGCCAAGATCGCAGATGCGATCGACGCCGCGAAAGAACGCGATTTTGAAAGATCGAAAGGGCTGCTGGCCGTCGTCACGCGTGAAACGGATTACCGATTCAAGGACGTGTTCACCCAAGCGACAACGGCACAACAAAAAATTGACCGGATCGCTGAGCAAGAATGTGGCTCGGCGTCGGAGCGGATCGCAGCGGCACAACAGGCCTACGACTCAGGCGACCCGGCACGCGTCGTCGAATTGCTCTCTGCATTGTCGCCGAAATTAATAACGCCCGAGGCGGAACGTCAGCTGCAGCAATCCCGACAGTTGCTCCAACAGCTTGACGATGCCGAGCAATCACTGCAGGAAGCGTTTCAGAAACGGGACTGGACCACATCAGGAGCCATTCTGGACCGCTTGTTGGAACTCAAACCGGATGACGAGACGGTCGCCAACCTGGCCCGCAAGGTGGGCAAGAAGCTGGTTGCAAAAGCGACCACGCTGCACCAACATCACAAGTCCACGGCGGCCGCGGAAATCCTGCAATGTGTCCCCGCGATCGCACGCAACCAAGCCTATGACGACATCAACCAGACGGTCGAACGAATCCGATGGCTGGCCAACCAATTCAACGGTGAACCCTTTGCTACACCGACATTGGGGCGGATCTCAAAACACTGGAGCGAGCGATCTGGCGGTGACCCCCGAGCGGTCAAGATGCTCCAACGGCTCAGCAAACAGGTCAAAGCGGCCCGGTCGACACCTCGCGACCTGTTCGCACCCTTGGAGGTCAAACCGCGCAGCTGGGTCGGCGGTTCACTGGGAATCCTGGCGTTTCCGACGAGCATCGATCTGGACGACCACGCCGCACTCCGCGCCTCACCCGGTCAATTCAACGCCGCCATCGGCCTGGCACTGCAAGGACTCGGGCTGGGGCGTTTCCAAGACGATTTTTCTCCCAAGAAAGGCCTGTTGAAACGACTCGGCCGCAAGAAAGCAGAACGATGCTGGGGGCTCGATATCGGCGCGTCAGGGATCAAAGCGGTGTGCCTGGAACTGACCAGCGATCAACAGCCCCGTTTGGCGGAATGCCACAAATTCTCCTTCGACGCCCCGCTGACACGAAGCACTGCCGAATCCACATTGGACGAATCGATTCGGACGGCGATCGCAACGTTCATGGACCAGCACGATGTCGAATCGACGCCCGTCTGGGTCAGTTTCCCTGCCCGCGAGCTGGTTTCACGCTTCGTCAAATTGCCC
>NZ_JBFHKV010000517.1:0-5805 GCF_041595215.1 Stieleria sp.
CCTGTGAGTCACTGCCCTGTGAGTCATTGTCGGGGGAATCACTCTCGGACGCATCACTTTCGGACAGAGGTGACTGCGACACCAACCGTTCGACCGACGCATCGAGTTGCTCGACCGACAATCCGACCCACTCCACTGGGCTTCGATCGTCAACCGATTGCCGGCCGACCGATTGCAGCTGGACCAACGATTGGATCCAGGCCCGTTGCAACGACAGCTCCATTGCATCAACCCACAGCGGGGCGGCGTCCCAGCTGGCGACACGTGACGTCGCCGCGGCGGATGGGGGCGATGCATCGCGAGCCGAACGATTAGCGGGCGGATTGGCGAAGGCGTCTGTCGAAGCATCACCCGGCTGAGCCATCGCCAAGGTGGGCTTGGTTGCCGGTTCGATTTCGACCCAGGTTTCTTCTTGGGCGTCAAAAAAGGTCTGGTAAAGCCCTGGCCGGCGGGCTTCACGCATCATCACGATCACCAACAGCAACACCACGCCCAGCCGAATCAGCCGCCGCCGATTGTCTGCCGCGCCGGGCACCGACGTCCGCTTTTTTGCATTTTTCTCCCCTCGCCTGGGGCGATAAAGGCTGGAATCGTTAAATTGCGATGGGATTCGCATGACTCGTCGGACCGAAGGGGGGCGTGCGCTTGAATGACTGCAGGGACGACTTTACGCTAGATTAACCTCTTTCTTCAATCTGATCACTTTTCGACGAATCGCGGTATGACGAATCTCATGCGCCACAGGCGGCCGAAGTCGTGTTTCCATTGGCCATCGGATCCAGTTCGCCGCCTCTCGGTCATGGCATTTTGCTTGCTGTTTGCGTCGGCGCTGCCGCAAAACGCGCGCGCCGAGGGCGAACCGGCCGAAGCCTTCGTCAAGCAACTTCGCAACGCCGGCTACTTTGATACCGCGATCATGTATTTGGATCGAGCGGAAAAGATGCCGGGAGTCGATTCCTCGTTCGTCGCCGCGATCCCGCTGGAGAAAGCACAGACTTACATCGAGACGGCGCTCCATTCCCGTAACCCCGACGACCGGGACAAGGCGTTCGCCGATGCCGAAGCCGCGCTCCAGGAGTTTCTCAAACGCGAAAGCCACCCGCGTCAAAGCGAGGCGCGGCTGCAGTTGGGCAAGCTGCAGATGATTCGGGCGGCACAATTGCTGGCCGGCGAACCCGTCGAAACCGAAAAGCGGCAAGCCCGCGAATCGTATTTGGCGGCCGCCAAGACGTTCGACGGCATTGTCAGTGACCTGCGGGGGAAACTGGAATCGATGCGGGGCCAGAAAATCGATCCCGAGAAGGATCCCGACGCCGCCGCGCTCCGCGATCAATATCGATTCGAATTCCTGCAGTCTCAGCTCAACGCCGCCGATGCCATCAAGCTCGCGGCAAAGACGTATGCCGATCCGGCCAAAGACGGCAAGGCACAACTCGAAGACGCGGTCAAACGCTTCGAGGAACTCAACGGGAAGTATGCCACCTACTCCCCCGGCGCGATCGCGCTGTCCCATCTCGGCGATCTGAACGAATTGCTCGGCAAGTCCGATGCGGCGTTGGACAATTATTTGCGGATGCTCGAAGAACCTGCCGTCGACCAACTCCGCGAGGCCAAGTTCATGTCGGCCGCCGGCGTGATTCGGCTCAAGTTGGCCGCCGACCCGCCGGCGTACCAAGAAGCGATCGACCGCACCGCCAACTGGGTCAAGGAGATTCGCCCCAACGAGGAGTCGCTGCCGGTGGTGCAGGAGTTTCGCATCCAATTGGCCAAGGCTTATCTCGCCAAAGCCGCCGACGACAGTTTGAAGAAGGGTGAAATCGGCCGCGCCAAATCCGAAGGGCGCGATCTGCTGCGCGCCGCCAGCAAGGTTCCCGGCCCGCACGTCGAAGAGGCCAAGGCGATGTTGGCCGACTTGGGGATCGAACAGGAAGCCGAAGCACTGCCCACCGCGGAGCCCCCCTCCAGCTTTGACGACGCGATGGAAAAGGCGACCCAGGTGTTGACCGTGACCAGTGATCTGGAAGAAGCGCTCAAGGTCATTCAAGCCCAGAAGCAAACGCCTGAACTGAAACAACAGATCGAAGACATTCAAAAACAGATCGACGAATCGTATCGCATCGGCGTCCAAGTCTTGCGCGGCGGTTTGGCGATGGTCACGTCGGAAACCAACATCGAATCACTCAACCAGGCGCGCCAGATCCTGGCGTACTTTCTCTACCAGTCCAAGCGGCTTCGTGAGACCGTGGTGGTGGGTAACTTTTTGGCACGCCATGCCCCCGGCACCGAACTGGGACTCAAGGGCGGCTTGATGGCGCTGACCAGCATGCAGTTGCTGTTGGCCGAAGTCCCCGATGATGACAACGAAGGTTTGATCCTTCAATTGGAATCACTCGGCAAGTTCTTGGCCAAAACCTGGCCGGATGATCCCAACGCCGCCGCCGCCCAAGGATTGCAAATCCGATTGTTGCTCAAGAAAGATGACTTCGACGGCGCCCAAAAGCTGATCGATGACATGGCCGCCGGCAGCGAACGGGCTTCATTCAAACGGTTGCTCGGCCAACTGTTGTGGAACCAATCGATCGTCGCACGGACTCAAGAGAACGACGACGCCAAGTCTGAAATGTTGATGGACCGCGCCAAGCAGAATCTGCAAGCCGGGTTGGATGAGATCGAGGGCAATCTGATTGAAGTCGAGGGCATGCAAGCTGCGACGGTGCTGGCCAAGATCCATTTGATGCAACAGGACAGTGCCGCCGCACTCAAGGTCCTGGATCATCCGAAGTACGGTCCGCTGGAATGGATCACCAAACTCGGCGCGCAGTCGGAAGCGTTTGCCGGCGAGTTGTACAGCACCGAACTGAAAGCCCTCGTCGGCCAAATGTTGGCCTCCGACACCCCGGACAAGTATCTGGACCGGATGACCGCCACCATGGAAAAGCTCCGCAAGGCGTACCAGGGAGAGGAGTCGCAAACCAGGCTGACGCAGACTTACATGCGTTTGGCCAACGACCTGAAAGAACAACTCGACACCGCCACGCCGGCTCGCAAGGTCAAGTTGATCGAAGCGTTTCGCGTGATGCTGCAACGCATCTCCGACGCGACCAACGACAACGCGACCCTGCGGTGGGTCGGCCAGACGCTGATGTCGATGGGCGAGGCTTCGATGGACCAAGGACAGGTCAAGGCGACCGGCCAAGCCGCGGACTTGTTGGCACAAGCCGTCGAAACCTTCAAATCGCTGCCCGATCAAGACAACCCGACGACCGCCTATCTGTTGGGACTCGCTCAGCGGTTGATGGGCGAGTACAAGGACTCGATCGACACGTTTGACAAATTGTTGCAACAAAAACCGCTGATGCTGGAAGCCCAGGTCGAAGCCGCCCAGGCCTACGAATCCTGGGCCGGCACCCTGCCGCCCAACATCGCCTACAAAGCCTACCGGGCCGCGTTAGAAGGCGCTCGACCGGGCAAGGACAAGAAGAATGTCATCTGGGGTTGGGCGGAGATCAGCAGCAAAACCAGCAAGATGATCAATCGCAACGAGAACTTTAAGGAGAAATTTTTTGAATCTCGCTACCACGTCGCCCTCTGCTTGTACCTGATGGGAAAAGCCGGCAAGCGAGACGACGACATCAAGAAAGCGATCAAGGTGATTCGTGAAGCGGCCACGTTGTTTCCCGACCTGGGCGGCCAAAAACGACGTGCCGAATACGACGCACTGATGAAGGAGGCTCAGCGCTCGGTCGGCCAAAATCCGGTCGGGATCGCCAAGCCACAACCCAATGGAAACTAATCTTCACCGCCGGCCGCTGCTACAACCACCCATTCAACCTTTGCGTCCCACGATAACACGATTCATGACCCACCCTCGCCTACTCTGCCTCTGTTTCGTTGCCGCCGTTTTCAGCTTCGGTCTCATGACCGAGGATGCCCAGGCTCAACTCGATCGCGTCTACACCCATGACTCCGGGACCGCGTCCAGCGGAACCATCACGACGGTGACCAAGAACGGCATCCAGTTAAAGGTTGGATCGAATACGAAAAACTTTAGCGAAGACGAGATTCGCAAAGTCGCTTTCCAAGGCGATCCGCCTCCGTTGGCACGCGCACGTGAATTTGCCATCGATGGGCAATACGAACAGGCGCTCGACGAATTGAAGGCGCTCGACTTCAACACGATCTCGCGAGAACTGATCAAAGTTGACGCCACCTACTATCGGTTCCTCTCTCGCGCCAAGTTGGCGTTGGCCGGACAAGGTGATCGCAAAGCCGCGACGGCCGAAGGACTCAGTTTCGCCGGCAGCAATCGTGATTCCTATCACTTCTATTCGGTCGCCAAACTGCTGGGCGATCTCGCCTTGGCGCAAAAACAGCACGCCAAGGCACTGCAGTTCTATGGTGCCCTTGCCCAAGCACCGTCGACGGAGTCCAAGATCCAATCACGCTACCTGATCGGCGTCACGCTGTTGGAACAAGATGACATTCCGGGTGCCGAAAAAGCATTTTCAGACGTCGCCTCAGTCGAAGTCAATTCGACCAGCGCGCTGCGTTTGAAAACGCTCGCCAAGGCGGGGCAAGCCGTCGCGCTGGCCAAAGGCGGCAAAGCGAAAGAAGGGCTGGAGTTGGCTGACAAGTTGATCACCGAACTCAATCCCACCGACATCGAAATGTCCGCCAAGATTTACAACGCCCAAGGCGCCAGCTACGAAGCCGCCGGCGATATCGAAGGCGCCATCCTGGCGTATCTGCACACGCACCTGATGTTCTCCGGCCAGCCCGACGCACACGCCACCGCGCTCAGCCGATTGGTCGAATTGTGGCCCAAGGTCGGCCGAACCGAACGCGCCGCCGAAGCCCGGCAAGAACTGCAAACCCGCTACCCCGGTTTCGTCAATTGACGCCTTGCGACCGGCAACCATACCCGGCCAATCCGATTGAAGTCACCCTTCCTGGCAGCAATGGTATCGACATAAGTCGCTTTTTGCCCAAAGGGCATACAGATCCATAGCCTGGGGCAAGCAAACCGAGCATTTGCGAGGGTTGCGCCGCCCCAGGAACCTCATCGCAATGAGGTTCAATTTGGCCAACGGCCATGCACAACCTTCGCGTTTGACGAGGCATTTGTGGATGACCGTTGGCCAATCCCTCTGACATGCAAACGAGGGGTAGATACCAATGCCCTCGCAGCCAGGGGAGGGTCGTCATTCATCGCAACGCGATTCTCCCGCACATAGAACCCTCCCCATCCCCTCGTTCCTCGCGTCCGACAACCTCTAAAATGGAAGTCGAACACGCGAGGTTTCCCACGAGCCATCACCGTCCAAGCATCCCGCCGATGAACCGTCCAGTCCATCCACCGTTGGCCGTCACGCTCTTCCTGGCCGTCACAACCTTGGCCGGTTTCATCGGGAACCGTCGTGCCCTCGGCGACGAGCCACCAGCCGATTCGGCGACCCCAACGACCGTTCAAATCGCCGGCCAGTCGGTCACGTTGGCCGAGCCGACGCTCGGCGACGAATCGGATGCCGATGCGCAGCGACGGCTGATCACACCCCTGCTCCGCGGACTCAGTTTCAACCAGTTTGCGCGCGATTCGGTCGTCGCACCGGTGCGCATTTACCTGCGATACATCACCAACGAAGCCGGTGACCGTTTGGGGCACGATGTCCATGTCGTCTTCATCATCCACGAGAGCTTGCAAACATTCTCGGACCAAGACATCGCTCAGCGACTCGGCGGAGAAGTTGCCGACGAGACTGCCGAGACTGGCGAGACACCGGCGGAGGTGGACGACGTCTCGGCCGA
>NZ_JBFHKV010000518.1:0-5800 GCF_041595215.1 Stieleria sp.
CGGTCGAAATCACCCGCGGCGATTCCCATGCAACCTTGCCGTTGGCCGAGCAACCCGAAGGCGCATCCGGTGATCTGTGCACTTTCCCGCAGCGTGACCGGGGCCGATTCGGTATCTCGATGCGACAGCCAAAAATGATTGAACTCGGTGTCGTTGGCGATAAATAGATCGTTTCCGTTGCGGTCGTCAAAATTCGCGATCACCCCGGCGAATCCATAGTTGGGTTTTTCGTCCATTGCGACAAAGCCATCCCACCGCAGGATCTGACCATCGGGACGAATTTGCCAGGCACGATCGATTGCGGGACGAAACACGCTGGGGTTACAGGCGTCTTTTTCAGGCGTGCAGGCGATCGTGAGCGCGGTCGGATCGTCGATGTAATTGATCTCAACGATTTCCGGCAAATGATCGCCGCTCAAGTCGCCACACGCGATCGACGACGTCCAATCCCCGTGGGCGTCCGGTGCCGCCATCGGCTGACGCCGAAAGGTTCCGTCACCGTTGTTCTGGTACACCACGTTCGGGCCGATGTTGGCCAAAATCATATCCGGAAACCCGTCTTGGTTGATGTCGGCCACGGCGACTCCCTGACCGTAACCCAGGTCTGCCGTTCCGGCGGCCGGCGACACGGAAACCCACGCCCCGATCGGCAAGTTACGAAACAACTGATTCGGCTTGGAACCACTAGCGTCGAATGCATCACCACCACCTTGGGTGAAATAGATGTCGGGCGAGCCATCCAAATCAAAGTCGATGACACCGATTCCTCCGCCGGTCAGCTGATGCAAGAGCTGGGTGTTGTCGGCAGGATCATCGCCACTGTCGTATTGAAAAACCAAGCCGACTTCGGCCGCGACGTTGTTCAATTTGATTTCGGTGACACGTGATTCGTCGATCGCGTCCCCGCTCCGATCCCTCGAATCGTCCGCTGCGATCGCCGAGGCGGGCGGTAGCGGCCAGTCTTCCGGCGCGATGCCACAACTGGCGAAATGGTCTTGATCCGCAGTCGGATCACTTGCCGCTTGCTCACTGTTCTCCAAAGCGTTCCGTTGCTCGCTGACACGCCGGCTCCACTCGTCGCTTCCGCCATGCGTTTTCAAGGACACCTGTCGCCAGGCGATCGCTTCCCAAGGCCGATTCAACGCGTCCAGAATTTCTGACAGCCGGCTCAGTTCCGCAACCGTGCCGGGCTCGCCACCGATCTTGCTGGTGATTATTGCGGCCTCATGCAACAGCGAAAAACGCCGACTGGCACATTCCGCCTCGGTTGCTTTGCCGAGCGTTTGGAGAGAACGAGCCAACGCAAGGAACGAAAACCGGTCCGTTTCATCCAGGCGGACGGCTTCAACAAAACATCGAACCGCTTCCGGATGACGATTCAGACTTTGCATCCGCGTCCCGAGCGCGTACCAATACTCCGGTTCGCGCTGGATGCCCGGCGGAAGCGATTGCAGGTAAGCATCCAGCATGGTATCGAGTTTCAGGTCGGAATAAATCCGACAGCGAAAGGCGGCGATCGGCGTCGACTTCGGGAACCGTTGACTGAGTTGTTCGATCAGAACCCTGGCCTGTTCCAATTCCCCTTCTCTGCGGAGCCGTTTGGCTTCGGCCAAAGCCGCCGGGGGCAACGCTCCGTGGAAGCTCGGTTTGGGCATGGAGACGTCGATGAAGGCTTCTCCATAGGTGTTCATGGCGAACAGTTCCTTCTCGGTGATATCGCCGGAACGCGCCAGCCGACGCAAGTACTTGGCCGCATCGATGCGTCGGCCTTGGTTGTTCAACAGCGCCGCAAGTCGGTGATAGACGGCATTGATGCGGGGCGCGTCCATGGTCGCGTTCAATTCAATGACCTGCTCCAGGCTCGCCTCCGCCTCGGCGTATTGCCCCAGGTCCAGGTACAAGTCGGCTGCCAGCAAGGCCGCATCGACAAAGGCGGTCAGGTCTGACGGCGGAATGGACCGCAGCAGCTCACAGGCGGCGACCGGATCACCGGCTTCGGCTTCACATTTGGCGTACAGCAGCAACGCCTCCGAAGGAACCTGGTCCGACATCAACAGCGGGCGAAGCTCGTCGCGGGCCCCGGCGAAATTGCGTTTCCCGAAGAATCGCTCCGCCTTTTCGATCCGCTGGCGATCGGTTTTTGGAGCCGCGTCAATCGCCCGCTCGCGCCTCCGCTGGCTTTGCAGCAGTTCCGCGGCCCGTTGTTCGTCGGAACCGCCGCCACAGCCGATCACCGAAAAGCCGACGGCGACGAAACCGACGGCAACGACCTTCACCAGGTAGCGTGTGCGATAGATATTCAACGATGACCCTGCAATTGAAATGCGTCTTCAGCCCCTTCGACCAGGACGTAATCGTAGCCTCCCTTCAGCACTCCGAAGGCTTGTGTCGTTCCCGAAGGCCACTGTATTGTGACGTTTTCGGCGCTGTCCTGCTCGCCCAACGCGACCGAAATCCGACGTTGGTTGGTACACATGTAGCCGTCACCGGCGGTCAGCTGCTGGGTTAGCGCTCGCGTGCCCACGGTCGCCGTGACCACCGTGCCGATGGCATCGCGTTGCGTTCGCGTGGCTTTCAAGATCAGCCCGATCGACTGCCCCGCGTTTTCGGTCCGATTGACCAACAGGGAGACGGGCTCGTACAGATGCGTGATCGCCACGTCGGTTCGCCCGTCCCGGTCGACATCAATGGTTGCCAGGGCACGGCCCAAGTGTGGCTGGGAGAAATAGTCCCCCATCCCGTCCAGGCTCAATTCTTCCCAACGCCCCGACGGCTGACGACGAAAGGTCTGCGGAGGCATTTTGTACTGCACGTCGGTGCGATGGACGTCATCGACATGCCCATTGGTGACCATCAGTTCGAGTGATCCGTTGTTATCAAAATCCACCCATTCGGTTCCGAATCCCAGCAGTTTCATCGACGGCTGACCGAGCCCGACCTGGAACGAACGGTCGGCCCAGAAACCCGGTGAGACCTGTTCGTAGTACGTGTTGTGATCGTCGGCAAAGTGGGTGAGAAAGAAATCGATGTCTCCGTCGCCGTCCGGATCGGCGGCAGCGATTCCCATCGACGCCTGCGACGTCGCATCCCCGCTGAATCCGACGCCCCGGGTGGCGGCCAGATCGGCCATTTGAAATTGCCCGTCGGTCACCTCGGGCGACCAGAGGTGATTGGCCGTCATGTCATTGGCGACATAAACGTCCAGCCCGCGGCGCTCGTCAAACTGCCCCACGACCAGACCGAGTCCGCGTCCTGGCGTCTGCGTCTGGATCCATTGATCCGAAACGTCACTAAACGAACCATCTCCTCGGCCTTTCCAAACACGGTCCCGCTCGGCTTCGAACAACAACGGGGGACACGTCGAAAAGCCGTCGGCATTGCGGCACGGTCGTTCCAGCGGTCCTCGGCCGGCACAGTAGTTGGTCGCAAACACATCGGCAATGCCGTCGGCGTCCAGATCGGCGATCACAGCCGACGTCGTCCAGGACTGATCGGTCAGCCCCGCGGCGATCGCGATTTCGTCAAACGTCCCGTCACCGTTGTTTCGAAACAGCCGGTTCTGGCCGTAATTGGAATCAAAGATGTCGGGGAAGCCATCGTCGTTGAAATCGCCAACGGTGATCCCCTGGGAAAACCCGGTGTCGTGATAGCCAGCGTGACGCTCCACCGAGACGAATCCGGTTCCTTGATTTCGGAACAGCCGATTGGACGAGGAGTCCGATGCGAGGGGCTTGCCGTCTAACATTGCCGCGGCCACGTCGGGCCAACCGTCCAGATCAAAGTCGATCACCCCGACGCCACCGCCGACACTTTGATAGATCCAATGCCCTTCTTGGATCGCTTCCGGGGCAATCTCGCAGGTGTGGATCAAGCCCCGTTGCTCGGCCTGATCTTCGAACATCAACGGTCGCTGAAAACTCACTTCCGCGGCACTCGATCGGGGCTGAGTCAGTTTCCAGGCGATCGTCGGCAAATCGCTCAGATCGATCTGTCGATCCATTTCCCTCTCCGGCAACACCCACGGCGTCGTGGCCGTCAACTCGGAGCGGATCGCCAGATAGCGATCGCGAAGATCCGGCAGACGTTCTTCCGGCAACGTCGTCGCGAGTCGTGCCCAGCCCTCGGCTTCCCAGACCCGGCCGAGTGCCAGCATCCCCTCGGCCACCTGCATGGCAGCTCGTTGCGAACGTCCGCTACGCTCCAAATGCGTCTTCAGCGCATCGCGTAGGGCAGCCAGTTTGGTGATCCGATCGGCAACCACGTCGGCGTCCTCGGATCGACCGATCAGGGTCAGGTTCTGGAACAGACCGTTGAGAGCCGAAGGCAAGGCGTGGGGACTCAGCCGGATGGCCTGCCAGTAGGCCCGCGCTGCCTGCTCGTGCTGCCGCTCTCGCTCGGCCCATTCACCGGCAACCAACCAGTACTCGGGCAACGTTTCGATACCGGCGGGAAGCTGCTGCTGCCAATCCAGGATCGAGTCGTATTGATTCAATTCCATCAGCGCTCGCCCATAGAGCGCCTGCGCCGGTGCAAAATCAGCGTGGCGTTCCAGCACCGGTCTCAAACGGTCGGCCACCGACTGCCAATTCGACTTCATCGCGTCCAGGCGGGCGAGGCAATACTGCGGACGCAGATCATCACCCGATCGCTGCAGCATCGATTGACACATCTCGCCGTCAGGTTCCACCCGCGCAGGGTCGGCAAGCACCTGCAACGATTCCGGATCGCCTTGACCGTGTTGGGCCAGCCACTGCAGCGACGGCAGGGCCGCGGGGGTTTGCCCGACCATCGTCGCCAGACCGACCAGGTCAAATCGCGGCTGGGGACGATTGGGGAATCGATCGACGAATGTTTTCAAGGCGTCGATCGCATCGAAAGGCCGACCGGCGGAAACCAAGGCATGAGTCAATTTGTCCAGTAACGCCTCGTTGGGCGACTCGTCCAAACTCAACGACGCCTGATACCTCTCGATCGCGACGTCCCGATCTCCCTGCCGCGAGGCAACGTCACCGGCCAGCTCGATCGCCCGGGCATCGTCGGGGTGAAGCAGCAGGTGTTTGCGAATCGAAGCCTCGGCATCGGCAATGTCGCCCCGCGCGAGTGCGTTCGCCGCGCGTGCGAAGTAGTCTTGCTGGGTTTGATCCTGACCATCTGCTTCGTCGGCCTGCCCCGTTTGGCTAGATCGCGGCGCGGCGCTTGCATCGATCGGCGATGCCTCAGGTTTGCCGCAGCCGGGCATCCAGGACAGGATCCCTAACAGAACGAGTAGCCGGACACCCACGCTGGGCGTCAAACGCACGTGGCGGCTGCGACGGTAGCGCGTTGGACAACCAGCGGAACAGCGCCAACCGAGTCGGAACATGAAACGGTTGAGGGGTTGGCGAGTCATCATGCGGTTAATAAGCGAGCTGCTGTTTGATTGCGGTGTGGCAGTCGGTGCGATCGGGGTAGCGACACGGGTCAACGATCACCGGTTTACGGAACTTGCGCCACGGTGGCGAGCCACTTGATTTTAAGCAACTTAAGGATAACATCTCCGCTCTAGAAACCGGTCAATTTAGGAATTCTTACCCACGAGATTCACATGGCTCGCAAACTTCTGTCTCTGATGGCTCTGGCTTGTTTCCTCTGTGCAGTACCTGGATGTGGTACCGGCGGTGGTGAGGCGGCGTTTGAAGAAACCTCCGCACAGACCCAAGAGGAAATCCAAGAAGCCGAAGATTATGGGGAAATGATGCGGAAACAAGAACTCGAGAACTTTAAAAAGAAATAGGAAACCTTTCTCGTTGCGCTCCTAGCA
>NZ_JBFHKV010000519.1:0-5800 GCF_041595215.1 Stieleria sp.
AAGGGCCCGGCGCGTATGGACTCAATCGCAACGTCGAGTTGACCGTCTTGGTGGCCAAAGACAACAAGGTGCTGGCAAACTTCGCGTTGATCCAACCGTCGATGACCGACGGCGTGAAGATCGCCGGCGAGTTCGCCAAAGCGCTCGGAAAGACGCCGCCGACCGCGGAAGAACTCCAGAAAATTGCCTATCCCGGGCGAGCGATGAACATGCGAAAACGCCCGAATCCCAGCAGGGAATGAGCAGTGGTGGAAAGTCCACGGGGGTGAAGCTTTTAGCTTTTAGCTTTTAGCTGTTAGCTGTTAGCTTTTGAATCTGAAACCTGAAACCTGAAACCTGAAATTTAACCGCTTTCCCGAGGCGATCTCTTTGGTCTTCACCGTTCGACGCATGTTCCGGTTTTCGATGATGGCGTTTGTTCTCTGCGCTGGCGGTGCGTCGCAGTGGGCGTGGGGCGAGAGACCGTACGAAGCGATCGATTTTGATACCCAAGTCGTTCCCATCCTGACGCGGTACGGTTGCAACGCGGGGGCCTGTCACGGTGCCGCGATCGGACGTGGCGGGTTCAAGCTGTCGCTGTTCGGTTCCCGAGCGGCCGACGACCAGTTGGCCATCGTGCAGGAATTGGAAGGTCGTCGCGTCAACTTGTACCAACCGCAGCAGAGCCTGTTGCTGCGCAAAGCGACTGAAACGATGGAGCATGGCGGAGGGGAACGGTTTGACGATGCGTCACCCGCCTACGCGCTGCTGGAACAATGGATCGCCGAGCGCGGCAAACGTCTGCAGCGGAGACGATTGGCGGACGTTCGAGTGACGCCCAGCAACGTCTTGCTGGAAAATCTGCAGGACTCGGTCACCGTGTCAGTCATCGCGCGGTTCGATGATGGATCAACGCAGGATGTGACGGATGTCACGACGCTGACGTCGGACGATTCCGAATCGGTTTCCATCGACCGCGATTCCAACCGTCTGACGGTTCATCGCCGCGGAGAGCACGTCGTCATCGCGCGGTATCTGGATCGGGTTCACGCGATTCGCTTGGGCATCCCGCTGGGAACGAAGGAAGTCGAGTCGTCGCCTGACGTCGAGCCGCAGTCCGTCGTCGACCGATGGATCGATCAGAAGCTGCGACAGCTACGGATTCCCGCGTCACCCCGGGCCGACGATCATGAATTCGCGCGGCGGGTCTGGCTGGACCTGACCGGACACCTGCCGTCGGTCGACCAGCTGGATGCGTTTGTGGCAGACCGATCCGACGACAAACGGCAACGGTTGATCGACCGCTTGTTGAACACCGATCAATTTGCGGCGTACTGGGCGCTGAAGTGGGCCAATCTGTTGGGCATCGATAGCAAGTCGCTGCAACCCGAAGGCAGTCAAGCGTACCACGGTTGGTTGACCGATTCGTTTCGTCAGGACAGCCCGTGGAACGCATCGGCGTTGGCGATGTTGACGGCCAACGGGGACGGTTATGTCGAGGGTAGCGTCAACTTCTTGCGTTCGGGCAATGGCCCCGATGGGCTGGCCGAGTTGGCGACACGGGTGTTCATGGGGGTTCGCCTGCGCTGTGCCAACTGCCACGATCATCCGCTGGACCACTGGACCCAAGATGACTATCACGGGCTGGCCGCGATCTTTGCCAAACTCAAACGCGGGCGTGTCGTCAGCACCTCGACGCGTGGTGAAGTCACTCATCCGGTGACCGGGCAACCCGCGATGGCGCGGATTCCCGGCACACGAGATCTGTCGACGGACGAGGACGGTCGGGGGGAATTTGCCCGCTGGGTCACGGCCCCTTCCAATCCGTACTTCGCCCGAGCCGCGGTCAATCGAATTTGGGCGCAACTGATGGGACGCGGTTTGATCGATCCGGTCGATGACATCCGCGCGACCAATCCCGCCAGCCATCCCGAATTGCTCGACGCGTTGGCAGGCGAGTTCACCGCTGAAGGGTTTCGCTTCCGCCGGATCATTCGTCTGATCTGTAACAGCGACGCCTATGGACGAACGTCACAAACACGTCCGGGAAATGAATCCGATTCGGTCTATTATTCGCACTTCATTGCTCGCGGATTGGAAGCCGAGGTGGTTGCCGGGGCGATCGCGGACGCCACCGGTGTCGACATCGTGTACGGTGAAGACGATCAACGCGATGCGATCCGGCTGACCGACAACCGAATGGCGTCGGAAACGCTGGACATTCTCGGTCGCTGTGACCGCGAAGCGGCTTGTGAAACGCCGAACCTGAGTGCCGGTTCGCTCGCCAAGGTCCTGCATTTTCTCAATGGCGACTTGTTGAACCGGCGTCTGGATGATCCGCAGGGACGATTGACGAAATGGTTGCAGCTGTACCCGGACGACTTCACACTGATGGAGCGGCTGTACAAACAAACCTTGTCCCGTCCGCCCAACGCATCGGAACGTCGGTATTGGACAACGCAATTGGAATTGGCAACCGAATCCGACGGGCAATGGCATGATCCGACCGCGCGACAGATGTTCTTTGCCGACGTGTTCTGGGGCTTGCTGACCAGTGAAACTTTCTTGACCAATCACTAGCTGACGTACAAGCGACCAATCCAATGAGAAATCGTCATCCCAATCGACGCTGTGATGGAGTTCACCGCCGCGAGTTGCTGCACGTGGGCGGATTGTCGGCGCTGGGGATCGGTGTCAGCGACTGGTTGATGGCGAAACAGGCCCGCGCCGAATCAAACGCCACACGACACATCGATGATTCGGCCAAAGCCCAGGCGTGCATTCTGATCTGGCTCGACGGCGGCCCGAGTCATCTGGACCTGTTCGATTTGAAACCCGACGCACCCGCGGAGATTCGCGGTCCGTTTGCGCCGATTCCGACCAACGTCAACGGCATCGAGGTCTGTGAACAATTGCCTCGCACCGCGGCGCTGATGGACAAGGTCGCGCTGGTGCGATCGATGACGTCGCCGCTGGGCGAACACAATTTCGCCAGTCATTATTTGCTGACCGGATACAAACCGAATCGGGCGCTGACCTATCCCAGCATTCCATCGGTCCAAAAACACCTCTCTCAGGCCCAGACGGCGATCCCCACCAACATCGCGATCGCGAAACCCAATGGGATGATCGGCAGCGGTTACCTGCCCGAGTCGACGATGCCGTTCATCGTTCAAGGCGACCCCTCCCGACCGGAGTTTCGTGTTCAAGATTTGGAGTTGCCCGCCGGTATGACCCCCGATCGTTTGACGCGTCGCCGCGAATTTCGAAACGCCGTCGACGAACTCACCCGGCAGACCGAAACGCGTCTGGCCGAGTCGGGGCAATCGGATTCGGCGTTCGACCAGGCGTTTCGCTTGGTGCAATCGTCCCAGGCACGCGCGGCGTTTGATTTGCAACAAGAATCACAACGTGATCGCAATCACTACGGGCGGCACCTGATCGGACACGGATGCCTGATGGCCCGACGTCTGGTCGAAGCAGGCGCGAAATTTGTGACCGTGACCGACCGAGGGTGGGACACGCACGAAGACATCTATTTGCGTTTGAAAGAGGGCTTTACCGGCGGGACGGCGGGTAAGATTCCGAAGCTGGATCAAGCTTATTCGGCGCTACTGAGCGATCTTGCCGAGCGCGGGCTGCTCGACTCCACGCTCGTGATTCTGATGGGAGAATTCGGTCGGACTCCCAAATTGAACCCGCGGGGAGGACGCGATCACTGGCCCGGTGCCTTCAGCGTCGCCCTGGCCGGCGGCGGAATCGTCGGCGGGCAAGTGATCGGCAAAAGTGACGCGCACGGCGAACGGCCGGCTGAACGACCGATCAGTCCCGCCGACTTGGTCCGCACGCTCTATCATTTGATCGGTATCGATGGTGATTTGGAATTAAACACTGCCGACGGTCGTCCCGTTCAAGTCAATCGCGACGGGACCGTGATCGGCGACCTGATCGGGTGAAACCATGAGCGACATCAGTAAAACCGACGTCAGTAAAGCAGCGTTCTTTGAGTGGCTTTCCGGCAAGTGGGGGGGCACCTGTCGGACCTGGTTCGAGCCCGATGAATTGGCCGACGAGTCCGCGGTCCGAGGGGAGTTTCAGTTGATCCTGGGAGGTTCGTTCGCCAGACACACCTACGAAGGGGCGATGCAAGGAAAACCGCGCCGCGGCGAAGAGTTGATCTCGCAAAACGGTGTGACGGAGCAATTCCAAGTTGCCTGGATCGACAGTTTTCACATGAGCGATGCGATCATGTTCTCTCAGGGCGAGGCGAATGAGAGTGGTTTTGAGGTTGTCGGCGAGTACGACGTCGCCAAGGATGCACCCCGCTGGGGCTGGAAAACGCGATATCAAAAAAGCGGTCCGGAGGAGCTGACGATTACGGCTTACAACGTCTTCCCGGACGGTTCGGAAGCCAAGGCCGTGGAAACGGTCTATCGACGTGCCTAATCGCCCCAGCGGTTAGATCCCAATCCAGAGTTCGGTTAGACTGCGAAGGAGATTCATGGGTTAGTTGAAGGTTCATTATTGGCGGAGCGACGTGATACGTTTTCTCACATTGATTGCAGGCATCGGGTTCTGGTTTGGCTGTGTGCTGGGGGGGAATGCCCCCGCCGAAGACAACGCAATTTCGCCACCGGTGGACTTTAATCGTGACGTGCGGCCGATCTTCAACCAGCACTGTGTCGCCTGTCATGGCGGCGTCAAGCAAGCCGGAGGGCTGAGTTTCGTCTATGCCGACAGCGTGCTGGCGGTGATCGATCCAGGCAGCTCCGAAGACTCCTATTTGATGGAACGGGTGTTGCTCCCGGCCGACGAGGAGGAGCACATGCCGCCGAGCGATCACGGTCGCTCACTCAACGCCGCGGAGATCGACATTCTGAAGCGTTGGATCGATGGTGGCGGCCAATGGGGAAAACACTGGGCGTTCACCCAGCCACAACGCGCCGAGACCCGTTCGCTTGAATCCGATCCATGGTCGCGGACACGCATCGATCCGTTTGTGCTGGACAAGATCAAGCAGCAAGGGCTTATGCCCCAGGTGGATGCTGAGCCGGAAGAATGGTTGCGCAGAGCGTCGTTGGATTTGACGGGTTTGCCACCGACGCCCGCACAAGTCGACGCCTTTCTAGCAGACGTCCGCCGCAACGGCGAAGACGCATACCGGGTTGCCGCCGACGATCTGCTGGCCTCGCCCGCGTTCGGCGAACGTTGGGCAAGTGTTTGGCTGGACGTCATCCGCTATGCCGATTCACGAGGTCTGGGGCTGGATGGTCGCCGCACCATCTGGCAATTCCGCGACTGGGTGATCCGCGCGTTCAACGAGGACATGCCGTATGACCAATTCACGGTCCGGCAACTGGCCGGTGATCTGTTGCCCGATCGCACGCTCGACGACCTGCTTGCGACCGCGTGCCACCGCACGACGCAAACCAATGAAGAAGGCGGAACGGATGACGAGACGTTTCGCACCGAAGCGGTGATGGACCGCGTCAACACGACGTGGCAAGCTTGGCAAGGCGTCTCGTTCGGTTGCGTCCAGTGCCACTCGCATCCTTACGATCCGATCGAGCACAAGGAGTACTATCAATTTCTGGCGTTCTTCAACAACACCGCCGACAGTGATCTGGGCAACGATCTGCCGACGCTGGCCGTTCCCGTGGATCACGATCAATTCGACGAAGCGTTTCAGTTGGACGAACAGGCCGACCAGCTGTGGTTGTACGAGTGGCAACTCGCCCGCGCAGGGGTTAAGGATGACGAGCTCTGGAAACCGATTTCCGATCTGGAACTGTCCACCAACAACAATACACGCGTCGTCGCC
>NZ_JBFHKV010000520.1:0-5774 GCF_041595215.1 Stieleria sp.
ACGGCGGCACCGGCGACAAACACGCTGCCTTCGAGCGCATACTCTCGTTTCGGAGACGTACTGGCAGCAACCGTCGTCAACAGTCGGTGCTTGGACACCAGCGGTTGGTCGCCGATATTCATCAGCATGAAACAACCGGTTCCGTAGGTGTTTTTAGCCATCCCATGACGCGTGCAGTTCTGACCGAACAGCGCGGACTGCTGGTCTCCGGCGGCGCCGGCGATCTTGATCGGGCCGCCGAACCACTGCGTTTCGCTCTCGCCATACACATGGCTCGACGGAAGCACTTCGGGCAAGATCGCCGCGGGAATTTTCAACAATTCCAATAGTTCATCGTCCCACTGACCGGTCGCGATGTCCAACAACATCGTGCGTGAAGCGTTCGTGATATCGGTGACATGAACACGACCGCCGGTCAGTTTCCAAATCAACCAGCTATCCATCGTGCCGAACGCGATCTCGCCGCGCTCCGCCCGCGCCCTGACGCCCGGCACCTGGTCCAGCAGCCAACGAATTTTGGTCGCCGAAAAATACGCATCGATCAGAAGCCCCGTCTTGGACTGAATCAGATCAGAATGACCTTGGTCGCGGAGTGCATCACAGAATTCCGACGTCCGCCGGTCTTGCCAGACGATCGCATGATGAATCGGCTCGCCCGTGGATCGATCCCACAACAAAACCGTTTCGCGTTGGTTGGTGATCCCGATCGCCGCCACGTCGTCTGCCGACAGACCACAGGACGCCATCACCTCCTGAGCGACGGCGAGCTGTGATTCCCAGATTTCGTTGGCGTCATGTTCGACCCAACCGGGCCGGGGGTAATGTTGCGTGAATTCACGCTGGGCGACGCCCAACACCGCCCCCGATTGCTCAAACGCGATCGCTCGCGAACTTGTCGTCCCCTGGTCCAATGCAACAACAACGCCCATCGTGTCCGCCTGAAAAAGTGAAATAGATGACTGGAACGGTAGTTTAACAGTTCTGGTGACGAAGACGGATTGAATTGATTTGCCTTCTCTCTTTCCGTGGCGTCTGGTCGGAGATTGGAGGTAGGAAGATTTTGGAGGTAGGAAGATTTCGTTCCTTCCCGTCAAAGCCTTGGGCCGCAGACACGTTCGTGTGCTAGGTCTCGGTCCACGTCGGAGAATGGTCAAAAAATTGGGTGGTCAAAAAATGGTGGTGACCGAGGAATCGTCGCTGCGAGGTGACTCCATTTTTTGACCAACGAATTTTTTGACCCCAGCCATCGGCCCAACGTCTGTCTGCATGCGGACTGGGACAATTCAAAGAAAGCACTTGTTGAGTGGGACCAATTCGCCCCAGCTAGAGTTCACCGCTTTCTTCTAGCGATCGCACATGAAATCGGGATCAGGAGCAATTCAAATTCGGACAGGCAACTCCAAAACAACCCATTCTACCAAAACGGCTCCTGACCCTTTTTGACCTCGGCAAGGTGCCTTTTTCGTTGGCTAATGGCGGTGGTGAGCGATCTTGAGGGAGTCCTCCCGAATCATTTTGCTCCAATCATTCTGCCATCCCAAGGCGTCGAGTCCGTTCTTGCGTGCTTCGGAGAATGGTCAAAAAATTGGGTGGTCAAAAAATGTCGGTGACCGAGGAGTCGTTGCTGCAAGGTTGCTCCATTTTTTGACCAACGAATTTTTTGACCCCCAGCCATCTGCCCAACGTCTGTCTGCAGGCGGACTGGGACAATTCAAAGAAAGCACTTGTTGAGTGGGACCAATTCGCCCCAGCTAGATTTCACCGCATTCTTCTAGCGATTGCACATGAAAGAGGGATCAGGAGCAATTCAAATTCGGACAGGCAACTCAATAACAACCCACCCTACCAAAATGGCTCCTGCCACCTTGTTCCACCTGCACCGGAAACACATTACGAGAGTGTCCCGCCGACGAGTTGCGCTCGCAGCGTTCTGAGCTGGGCGAGGCGTTCTTCCAATTGAGCGATCTGTTGGTCGATCGATTCGACGTTCCTCGCTTCGACCGGCATCAGCAGATCGCCCCGGTTGGCGTCGGTCTTGCTGATCCGGTGCAGGATCGGAATCACGATCGAGATCGCGGCGACGACGATCGAATGGGCTGCGAGAAATCGCCACAACAGTTCCGAGTTGATTTCGAAGACGATGACCGTCGCGATCAACAGGGCCAAACCGAAGATGATCTGGGTTCCGAGGAAATAAACCCAGCGAAATCGGCTGGCCAACTTGGCGATCGACAGCAGCGAAACGTGGATCGTCGCGATCCCGATCGAAATCAACACCGTCGTCATTTTCCAGTAGGCTTCCGAACCGACTTCGAACCAGATCCCAAACAACATCAACGCGGTCGTCACCGCCGTTAGCACCAACCCGGACTTGGGCATCAGGTTCAATCCCGACGGCGTCCGGGAAAGGTCACAGGCCAACCCGCAAACGCTGGCCACCGCGAAGATCACCGTGGTCAAGATCACCCGGACCTCCAGCCATCCCCAGTTGCCCCGCAGGACCAATACGATCCCCAACAGCGCGCTCAACAGGACGGAACCGATCAATAAATACAGAAGCGGCTTTTTGAGATTGCTACGGGGGCTCATGGGAGAGGCTCCTAGGCGATTGGTACGTTCCCGACGCGATTGCAAATCATTGTCTACCGGTCAGGAGAGCCCGAAGCGAGCGGGGACGTGCACAAAAAACCGCAAAAGCCCTCTACACCGAACCCTCGGCATCGAGCTCCCGCGTCAAGAATTCGGCGAATCGTTCCAGCGGCGGGGTTTTCAGGCCGGCCACTTTGGCTTCATCGTCCCACCGTCTCAATCGCACCGCGACTTCGGCGAACGGCTGCGCCAAAAAACGCTCCGCTTCCTCCGCCGTCATCGGTCCGCCTTGCAACGCCAGGCTGACCCGAGACGGTTCGCTCAGTGCCCTCATGTAGTCCGGATCCACCGCACAAAGATACCGTTTCGCTTCGACGTGCATGCGGACCGGCTCGGTCACCGCAGCGGAGAACAAAGGTCGCAAGAAGTGATCGCCCGCCCGCTCATGGTGATCATCGATCCCCGCATCCGGTGCATCGTCGGGTAAGTCATGCAGTAAATGACCGATATCGTGCAACAGTGCCGCAACGATCAACGAGGGTTTGGCATCGGCCTGGAGCGCGAGAAACGCCGCTTGCAACGCATGTTCGCGCTGGGTGACCGGTTCGCCCCCGTATTCTGAATCTCCCTTGCGAACGAACAATTCAATGATCTGTTCTGTTATTGTCATGGCGTATCCGGCCTCGTTCCCACCGCCTTTGGTCGTACCGCGACGCGGATCGGGCGATGCTGAATGGAGTATTCGATCGCCGCGTTGGTCTCCGACAGATCAAACGTCCGTGCAACGAGTTCGGCGAACGGGTACTTGTGGTGGCATCGGCTGATGAAATCGATCGCGCTGCGTAAATCGACCGGCGCGTAGTTGTGGACACCGATGATCGACATCCACTTGCGAACGATGCTGGTCGGATCCAGCTGCACCGGCCGTGATTCCATCACCGAACCGACCAAGATCACGCGTGCACCGATGTCGCCGACTCGACACGCGGTTTCGATCGCGTCGGGCGAACCGGAACATTCCAAGATGACATCAAAGGGTACTTGGGTTGCCCCAATCGAGTTCACTGAAAGGGTGTCGGTCGCACCAAACCGTTTGGCAAGCTCCAGCCGCTGCGGGTCGACGTCGCAAATCGCCACCTGCTTCGCGCCCGATTCTTTACCCAGTGCGACAGCCGTCAATCCCAGCATGCCTGCGCCGAATATCAAGATCCTTTGATCGGAAACGTCGCCCGCCATCCGATACGCCGCCGCGATGGTGGACGTGGCACAATTGATCGGGCTGGCCACTTCGTCCGGTAACTCGGCCGGCAACCTGGCGATCGTCGTGCCGCGTCGCAGCAAGATGTATTCGGCCAGCCCGCCGCTGAGCGCCTCGCGACCGTCGGCGACCGAATGGCCATATTTCACCAACTGACGACACTTTTGCGGCATCCCCGACCGACAGCGGTCGCATTCAAAGCAGCTGACGCAGACCGACCACGTGACACGATCGCCGATTCCAAGCGGTTGCCCCTCCACGTCCCTCGGACCGGGATCGGCGAGTTCGACGATTTCACCGACAACCTCATGGGCCAAGATCGAGGGCGTCGGTTCGATTCGCAACCCTTTCAAGGTATGCAGATCACTGCCGCAAATCGTGCAGAGCCGAATCCGCACCAGGGCTTCACCGGCCAACAGACTCGGTCGCGGAAACGCCTCCATCGAAAGCGGTTGACCGGCTTGGTGAAAGACCGCCGCTCGACACGTCTGCGGTTGCTTCATTGATGGCGTGGTACGACGACGTTCAGACATTGCCGCCCCCCGCTTCTGCGGTTTCCACCGGTTCCGAATTCGACACCATCCGATTCCGCCCCACGTCCGCTGCCGTATCGTCGACCTCGATGACCGTGCGGAAATAACGAAGCGATAAACACAAAGCGGCGATCGAGATAAAGCTTGAAACCAGCAGAAGCATCCGAAACGACGGCATGACCGAATCCGGCGAGGGAAGCGTCATTCGGATCGACAACACCAATGCGTAACCGAGGTAACCGACGGCGTCGGCAACGTACATCAAAAACACCACATTGGCAGGATGACGCGACGCCGCGACCAGCCGTTCGAAGACGGTGGTGTGAAACGCGACGTAGGGGACGTACATGCCCACGCCGCACGCAACCATAAACACGAACGGAGAGATCAGACCGCCGGACTGCATTAGCGCCGACGCACCGACGATCGAAAACGCACCGCACATCACGATCGTCACGATGCGCACCGCCGCCATGTTGTGACGGATCCAGACGGCAAACGCGTTGAACATCGTGACCACCATGGCGACGACCATTTCCGATCGGGCAAAAATCGAAGGCGTATCGCCGACCCCCAGGTCGCGCCAGATTTCTACCGCGAAATCGTCTCGTACGGTTCGGATGACGGTCAACGCCACGTAGACAAAAATCAACAGCGACAACCCCGGCCAGTACTCCAACCAAAATCGACGACGATCCTGGCGGGTCATCGCGTTTCTATCGTTGCGATGTTGACGATCCGTTTCATCGGGAGGCGGTGTGGACTGGAGCAACCAGACCGAGACCAACAGGGGCAGCAAGAAAATCAATCCGACCAGCATCGGCATCTGAAACTCGCTGACGCCCCAGTCCTGGATGATCCACCGTCCGACGGACTTCACCACACCGGACGCGATGATGAAACTCGCACACAACGCCGCCGACAACGCCTCGGTCTGTTTCCTGCCTTCCAAATAAGACAGCACCAGCCCGAACACCATCCCCAACGGAAAACCGTTCAAGAACAACAAGGGGGCCTTGAGGACGAGCGGCGCGTAGGCAAAACCGACCAACGCCAATTCCGCCGTTACGATCAACCCCACAATGGCGACGGCACGTCGATGACGCCGCATCTCCGAGACGACTTTGATGCCGACAAACTTGGAAATCATGTAGCCGGCCAGTTGTGAAATGACCAGCACCGATTTCAACCCCATCCCCAGCAGCTCCTGCCCCTCGTACGTTCCCGCGGTGAACGGCTTGCGAAACGCGTACATGCAAAAGTACGTGCTGAACGCCGCAACGGCAGCCAGCAAAAGTCGCGAGCGGGGGTTGCTGCCGTCGGAAGGAACGTCTGCCGAGGCGATGTCAGAATCGGTGGAGGGCACGGCAGGGAACTCGGTGGACCGGATTGAT
>NZ_JBFHKV010000521.1:0-5748 GCF_041595215.1 Stieleria sp.
ATCGCTGTGCGAATGGTGCTGCATGTTGACGTCGCGAATGACGACTTGGTCGTCACCGTTGCCGAGCTTGATGGTCAGATCGTCGAGCGTTCTCCACGAGCCCCCGGTGAACAGCTTGGTCGGAATGTTGACTTGCGATGAGCTTCCGTTGATCGTCGTCGGCGCGCCGCCTTGAGTCAAACCGGTGATTCGAAGCGTGTCATTGATCTGCCGTACTTCGACGCCGTTGGCGGCCCCGTCGCCGGTCAGTTCGACATCGATTCGGCTGCCGGAGATATCGATATCCACGGAGACGTCACCGGCCATCATTTTGCGGGTTTCCAGATTCTGAAGTCCGAGCCGTCGTTTTTTTGATGCTTGGTTTTTGGAACGAGCCATCGAAGTTTCTCCCGAAACAAAGTGTGTGCCGAGAATCTACGTTTGGCGTTGATCGGAACACCCGACCACCCTCCTCGACACCGATCCAAGCGAAGGTGTCGTGGAGATGTTTCCGAGAAAAATTGAAAATCGTCGTGGCAAGTCAACGTAGGGCATGCGGTGCATGCCACTCGTTTCTACACGTTCGACTCGTGCATTTGCACGATGTCCAAATGCACTTCACCTTGTCCCACAGCGAAGGGTAAGGTGACCCCTTGCTGCCGAACACCGTGCAGACCTTTTGTTCGAGAATAAATTGAAACGCTTGTTCGAAGGTATGAATCATGTCAGACGTGGCTCAGCCAAGTGCCCGCTCGAACAGCTCGAGCATGCGTCCCCAGGCTTTTTCTGCTTGTTCGGGGTTGTGGACGCGGGTGTCCGGTGGGCACCAACCGTGCCCTGCCGGGTACACCTCGATCTCGGCAGCCAGATTCGCGTCAGCGAACGATTCCTTCAGCACGTTTTTGGCCTCGGGGTCGCGTTGGTCGTCGTTTTCGGCGATTGCGATCAAGAATTGCGCCTTCATTTGCGGGATCAGCAGATGGGGGCTGTCCGGATTGTCGGTGACCAGCCCGCCGCCGTGAAAGGTGCCGCCGGCGCCGACGCGGTCGGGTACGGCCGCGGCAGTACGCATCACGATCGGTCCGCCCATGCAGTAACCGGTGGTGCCGATCTTCTTGGTCGTGTCCACTTCTGACTGCGCGTCCAGCCACGCGACAAACGCCTTGGCATCGGTCGTCTGTGTGGTGGCGTTTAAGGACTGTGCGAGCGGTCTCACGTCCGAGATCGACGTGTTTGCCCCGTTGGCTGCCGTGGGGGCTTTCTGGGTGCGATAGAACGGATTGACGACCAACACGCTATAGCCCGATTCGGCGAGACGGTTGGCCATTTGGCGAAACGCCGGACGGAGTCCAAAGATGTCGGGCCAGATGAGCACGGCGGCGTGCTTGCCTGTCGACGGGGCGACAAAGTACGCGTCGCACTCGCCGTCGGGTGTCGTGATCGTCACGTCGCGGTCCTGTACCTCCGCGGCGTTCGCCGCGCGGGGCAGCATCATCGCCGCCCCGACGCCGGCGGCCAACGTGCCGATGTCTCGGCGGGAGTATTTTTTGAGATCTTCTTCAAAGTGATCTTGGTCGCACATGGAGTGCCTCAATGGTTGATGGTCGATGGAGAGAACCCGAATCGCAGAACAGTGTAGCGGGCGCCGTCTCCGTCGTCCGCCAGCCAGGCTCTATCGTCGGGCGCATTGCGGAAACGACGCAAGCCCCTACGGCGTCTGCGTCTCGTCCCCGCTGTGACGGCAGGATGCATCTGAACAGGTACCGTGTTTTCGCAACCATTTTTCTCGTTTTCAGGTCACGATTCAATCGTGGCCACGATAACAGGGAAAGCGCGTCTGCGCGAAAGGGGCTTCCACAAACGTCCACGTTCTGTCCCGGGTGAGGTGAAAGATGAGTCGCACGATTTCGCAAGAGGTTGCCAAAGAAACACCCTGGTATCGGATCGAGGTGGACGCGTTTTCGGTGTACCCGAAAGTGATCCTGGTCAGCCGCTGGTACTACCGCTGGCTGCTCGGGCCGGGAGTGACAACGCCGTGGGTGGAACGTGAGAAGAAGTTCTATCACGACGTGTTCAATCTGTTGTTGGCCGATGCGTTCCGCAACACACGCATTCGGATGACCGCGACCGATCGGGGGTTCACGACCACACTCGGCGTGGACTTCAGCATCGGTCGTGGGCTGCAGAAACATCGGCACTGGACCGTCTTGCTCCGCAAAGTTCATCCGACCAGCGAGTCCTTTACCTATCAGAGCAAGGTGATGCCGCATAGCTCGACCATCCACTTGGATACCGCCGACATCAAGGACTATCAGCCGACGAATGTGGCGGGAAAAACGGGAATCCACAACGCGATTCCCCACGAGTTTTTGCACGCGATCGGGTACCACCATGACGAATCGCACGCCGCCAGCCCGCATCTGGCCGACACCAACAGCATCATGAATGTGGGAAAACAAATCCGTGAGCGGCACTTGCGCCAAGTGCTCGCCGATCTCGAAGACTTGGTGCCCGACGCCCGGTTTTCACTCGCCTGATGGGCAACGCTGGGAAGCATCTTTTAGCGGTAGGGCGCGAGCCCTCCGGTGTTTCGGGAACGATGCGGGACCGGAGGGCTTGCGTCCTGCCGCTAACACCTCGTCAAACGCAAGGAATCAATGCTTCACAGCGTTGCCTGATGGGGATGCATCGAAAGTCTCGCGAGCACCCTACCAGTCTTCGAGCGACCCGACGGTGAATCGTTCGCCCACGGGGGCGCCGCAACTTCCCGGCGTTGCCACGACGACCAAACGAAGCTCGCCCGAGGCCGGCGCTTCGACTTCATACGCCACCATTTGCGTTCCGGGATTGGGCGAATCCCATTCATGCCGCGGTTGCTCCGTGTTGACGACCGTCCAACTCGCCCCGCGCGGCTCGACGATGGTCAGTTTCAGCCGCTGATCACGTTGGGTCAGCTGCAACGTCTGACCGGATCGTGATTCAATCTGGGCCGGCGTGATCATGCCCCAACGCACCCGACTGCCGGTCGCCAATCCGTCCAATTCATCTTGAATCACGACTTCACCTGAGGGCAGCAACGCCACGCCGCGACGAACCTTTTCGGCTTGGCCACGGTACACCGAACTCAAATCAGCGACGGAGTGTGGGAAATCAGGTTCACTTGAAAAGTCCGTGATCTCGGCATGTCCCTTCGCGACTTGCAGCTTTCCGTCGATGACCAGCGTGTTGTGCCCGGCGTTGCATTGGCGAAAGATCTTCCAGCGATCGGAATCCTGCGCCGCACTCCACAAGTTCATGCCCCGCGATTCAATGCCGTGGTAACCTTCGGCGCCCAGGTCGAGCGCCCAACGCACGCCGTCGGCGTCGAGCACAAACGAACCCGTGTCCATTTGCCCGTGCGGTGCCGAGGGCGAGCCGGCTTTCAGGCCTACGAATGTGGACCGTGGATCCGTCCACGAACTGCGATGCACCGCAACCGGGGTGCTGCTTTCACTTTGCCAGTGCAACGGCATTCGGATCTCGGTTTCGTCCAATCGTTTTTCGTCACCGATCCAGAGCAACGCCAGCGGCAGCAAACGGTTTCCGCCCGAACCGGCTTCGCGTGGGTCAAAGCTGGCGATCTCCGCCCGGACTCGTGCGTCTTCACCGAGCAACCAATCCGGACGCTGATAGCGACGTGCAAACCAATACAAGGCAGCTTGGGGTTTTCGGCCCGACCCGCCATCGGCATAGTTGAACGTTTCACCCGACGGCCCCGTGATCAGAGCCATGTATTGACCCGTTTCATCAAAGCCCGCCATCTGGCTCAAATCAAAATCGCTTCCCAAGACTCCGTCGAGCATCGCCAACAGCATGACATTGAAGCTGGTTCCGTAGGCCCAGTAACCCGGCCCCTCGGGATAGCTGCCATGGGGCGCGAACGCTTTCATCGACCGCGGCACGTTTTGAATCGCATTGTGCACCGTCTGTGCCGCCAACTCCGGTTCGTCTTCCAGGATCGCGAGCGCACCGGCGGTCATTCCACAATGGCAAACTTGTCCCCAATTGTTCGTGGCGCGGACCCATTTGTTGTGTTTGGTGGTAAACGGCAGCGACACTCCCTTATCTTTGATTGCTTGGCGAATGGTTTGCCGGCTGGCATCATCCAGTGCGTCGAACATCCAGTCGTATCCGATCGCCATGCCCAGGGTCATCTCGGCGACATCCAGATAGTGACTCGGGTTCCAATCCGAAAACTCCGCGATCGCCAGCATCTCCTGTTTGCCGCGTTCGACGTATTTCATTTCGCCGGTCAATTGGTACGCCATCGACAGATTCAGCATCCGTTCGACGCAGCGGCGCGATTGGCTCAGCAATCGTCGCCCCTGCTGTTCTCGCGTGATCGGTGGAACGTCGGCGAGCAGATCGGCATGGCGGATGACGGCGTTGGCAAGCACATCTCGCGTCGACGACGAATCACCCCGTGACGTCCGCAACGCATCAAACTGTGCCGCATCGGCGATCAGCCGCGGGTGGGTTTTGGCAACCGCCGCTATGCGTGTTCGCAAGTCGTCGATGCTGACCGGGACCGATGTGTCCTGCGCGATGCCTGGCGTCGCGACAAGTGCAAGCAAGAGCGGAAAGAGGATTCGGTGCATGGTCGGGGAAACTCGGTGCGGCAGGGTGTTGGAACGTGGACCCGATGGACGTGCGGTTCATCGCGATTTGCCCGGTCGATTATACGCCGAATCAACCCGGAGCTTCGTTTTCAGGACGCCTTCCGGATGCCGCAGCCGCGTAGGGCATGCTGTGCATGCCAGAGGGGCGTCAGGCACAGCCTGACCTACGCCGAATCTCTTGACGCGTCTGTTGATGGAGAGAGCCACAATCGATGGACCTGGGGAAAAGCCTTCAAGCTATTTCTTACCCAGGTGGATCAGCTTCTTGTTGACGAATTCGAGAATGCCCAAGTGGGATAGCTCCCGGCCGTAACCGCTGTTTTTAATTCCGCCGAACGGCAGTTCCGCTTGTGATCGAGTGGGTTGGTTGACGAACACCATTCCGGTTTCGATCTGCTCGGCGACGCGGCGACCGCGTTGGACGTCGGCGGTGAAGACGCTGCCGCCGAGACCGTAGGAGGATTGATTGGCCAACTCGATCGCTGCGGCCGCGTCTTTGACGACGTACACGGTCGCGACCGGTCCGAACAGCTCTTGATCAAACGTGGGCATGTCCGGTGTGACGTCGGTCAGCAGCGTGGGATTGAAGTAGGCGCCTTCGCGGTCCGGTCGATCGCCTCCCAAGAGGACCGTGGCGCCGGCGTCGATGGATGATTGGACTTGTTTTTGCAACTTCACCGCCGCCTCTTCGCTCGACAGTGGAGCCAACGTGGTGGCTTCGTCCATCGGATCGCCCATCTTCAGCTCGGACAACTGTTTTTTGAATCCGGTCAAAAACTTGTCGGCAACCGCTTCGACGACGATGAACCGCTTGGACGCGACACACGATTGCCCGGCGTTGACCATGCGGCCTTTGACGGCTTGCGGAATCACCTCATCCAAGTCCGCGTCTTCGAGCACGATGAAGGGGTCGTTGCCGCCCAGTTCAAGCACGCTGCGTTTCAGGTTCTTGCCGGCCAGTGCAGCGACGGCCGCGCCGGCCGGTTCGCTGCCGGTCAATGAGATCCCCTGGACCCGCGAGTCGGAGACAATCCGTTCCACAAACTCCGACGGAATAAACAGGTTGGTGTACACGCCCCTTGGCAATCCGCACCGAGAGAACAGTTCTTCA
>NZ_JBFHKV010000522.1:0-5740 GCF_041595215.1 Stieleria sp.
GCGCAACATCGGGGGCACCGTGCTCCAGTCGATCTGTTGCCAGCCTTCGGACAGTCCGTCGAGTTCCAATTCCAAGCGGCCGCCGGCGCGAACGGCGTAGAAATACGACAGTTGTCGCGCTTGTGGGAAGCCCGCCGGGTTGAGCGTTTCACTGTCGTTCTCTCGGTCGCCCCGCCGCTCGTATTCGATGCGGAAGTCGATCTTGCCGACCACACGACGTTTGAACTGGATTTCCCAGACGTTGGAATCCGCCGCTGTGCGAATCAAGTCGCTGACGGTGTTGCCGCTGGCCCGCAGCGTCTTGATTTCGTCGGCGTCGCTGAGCGGCAGAACCACTTGCAGTGAACGCAACGAGGCATTTTGCACATTGAAATTCGCGATCAACGCCGTTCGCGTCTGGCCTTCCCGCAGCGTGACTTCATGCAACACTTGGCCGGTCACCCAGGGATCCAGTTTTTCGATGCCCAGGACCAGGTTCCAGTCGCGTTGCAGCAGACGAAACGCCAACGCGCCTTGGGCTTCGCCGCCCATCGCCCGCGGATCGGTCTCGGAAACATTTTGCCGGGACACGGTTCGGAGCCGAATGCCGGTGGTCGGGCGGACGACCAAGTCACCGGTCTGGCGCGTCGCTTCATTCAGCTCGAAACGGGGGATTTCCCATTGCCCGACGTCACTCGGCGCGGCACCGGTCAGAGCCAGCGCAAAGCTCTGCGTGCCGAGGGTTTTGCCGTTGAGGTGCAGGATGATTTGTCGTTGGTCGTTTTCGGTCAGTTCGGCCCAGTGGTGCAACGCGGGGCCGGTCAGCGATTCGACTTCCAGCCCATCGGGTAGCGGAAAACTGAGCTGAAACAGTCCGGCGCGGGAGATTTCGGCGGCAAAGTTGATCGCCAAGACGACGCGTTCGTCGCCGAGTGAAAGGACTTGCTTGCTGGCGACACGGACTTCCGCTGCCACCGGTGCGACACGCACGGCGACTTCGCCACCCTCGGCACCATAGCGATAGACCCGATGCAACACGGCTTGTTTGTTGGTGATCAAGCCGGCGTCAAAGTCACCCAAGTTGACGGCCGACATCTGATTCGGTTGCAACGATTCAGGTTGGGCTTCGGGACCGAAGGCGATCGCGACGAGTCCGACTTCACCGTTGGCGCCGGTGACCTTGAGCGGTGAGAGCGTGACATCGGCCGGCAGAGGGTCGAGTCCGCGTTGTGTTTCGATGATCACGTCAAAGGCTTGTGATTGAGCGGGATCGATCTGCAACTTCAATCCGCCGCTCTCGGCATCGAATTGCCAGGAACCGACCGGCCCCGAGACCGCGCTGACGGTCAGGCCTTGGGGGACCACGACATTCAATTCGCTGACTTGGCCTTGTGACGTTCGGAGATGCAGACGATGGCGTCCGTCGACGACACCGGGTCCCGGCAGGTACAAGTTAGACGCTTCGACAAAGAACTGTGTTTCCTCCGTCGTCACATCACGGACTTGGGGTTTCAAGAACAAACTCGCGCTGCCGGGGCGCAGCAACACGTTGGCCTGGGTCGCGTCGTCGACTTCGGTGGTTTCAATGCGGACCGCGGCCGGAGAGGTGACGTCCCATCCGGCTTCGTCGTAGCGGAGGTCGATCTGTTGGACGGCCGCGATGCCGGTCAGCACAGGGATGCCGCCCATCGGCTGGATCGCTTCCAGCTGAAAATCAAAGGTCGCCTGGTACGTCACCGACGGAGCTTCTTGCTGGTCGTTATCTTGCGGGGCGTCTTCCGTTGGGGGCGACGGATCGGTTGCCGGAATGCTGACGATGTAAGAGAGGCCTTCGCCGGCCACTTCGGTCTTGGTCAGCCGCAGCCCGGTTCCGTCGAAACGCGTCAGGACGGCGGGGGCTTTGAGCAACAGGAATCGATCCCCCGGTCGGCCGGACAGCGTGAGGGTTCCGGTGGCGGACAAACGATCGTCTTGATGCGTCAGTTGCCACTGTTGTTTGATCGAGTCGGCCGCCTGAAACCCCGCCGGAACGGCCGCCAGGCTGCTGCTTGCCATCGACAGCATCAGGGCGAACCCGACCAGCATCGGCGTCACCGGACCGAATGCTTCACTGGGGACTTCGCCTGGAGCGTCATCTTGGTTTTCCTTTTTGGCTTTCCTTCGCTCGGCGAGGTCGCGTAAGGATTGATTGGTGTGGTGGACCCAGTCACGCGCCGGCGGCAGGAACAGCAGGATGAAAATCGCCACGGCGAGCAGTCCGTAGAACCACGGTGCGCTGTCACCTTGCAGCAACACCCCTAGGGCCAACAACAGAACTCCACCGCCACGCAGCAGCCGGCGTGCGTGGACGTCGTGCTTCCTAAACGACCAAGCCAGGGCGATGATGGCGCACAGCAACGCGGTCACGCCGGCGGACGAAAGATTGACGCGCCACAGCGGCGTGTTCTTCACCTGCAACGCAATGGTTTCTCCGGCCGCCAAAATCGGCACGCTGACTTGTAACGGCTCGGGAACGCCCCGTTGTGACAGCGCCACCATCGCGGTTGCGACCGACACGCCGATCGCGATCAGCAAACTCAGCAGACCGGCGACGCGGAGGGATCCCGGTTTGCGGCAGGCCCAGAATCCGAAACCGGTCAGCAACGCGATCACCACCAGCGCGATCAACCCGCGTTTGGCCACCCAATCCAATCCGGACGGCCGCAGCACCGGGACGGGCGGCGTGACCGTTCCGCCGGAGGGCACCAACACGTATTTTTCGTCTCCGGTCACATTCCACTGTGTTTTCAGGATGGGGGCGAACACGGTGGGCAAGGCGAGTTCGGGGCGGGACTGGTGAACGGCCGGTTTGCCCAATCGCAAACTGACTTCGACCGGAACATTGGGGTCCGTGCCGCCGGGGATCGGGATCAACGTGGCCTCGTCGGATTGACGAGCCGTGACGGGCCGGCCGCCCACGGAAACGGCCCACAGTCGGACCGGTTCGCCGGGCAGCTGAATCTTCAACGTGCGTTGCCCGCGTGTCTTGACGAAGTACACGACGTCGGTGACCAGTTCGCCGTCCTGCGATACACGACTGTTGGCTTCGGCGAATTCCACGACCTGCGTCGCGGTCGTGCCGGGCTCGAACCAGCTGACGTTCAGGTTCAGTTCGAATGGACGTTGGGTGTATTGCCAGGTTCCCAGCGGAGGCGCGGTGCTGAGCAGACGCAACTCCGCGGGCAATTCCAGCGGATCCAGGTTGAGCATGTCATCGGAGATCGATTCGGTTTGGATTTTCACCTGCATCGGGCTGACCACTTGGATGTAACCGCGTTCGCCCTGAACGCCGATCGGAGCGACTTGGCCGGGCTTGAACGAACCGTTGCTCTTGTCGGGTTTTTCTTCGAAAGTCACCAGCAGGGTGTAGGCGCCCATGACGGGTTGGTGCAGTGAAACGATCAGCGTGTCGCCTTCTCTGCGGTACGTGCGGACGTCCTTGCCGTCGACCATCACGTTGCCCAGTGTGGCCGGGACGGTGATGTTCCATTCGGAAACCGGCGACCCGGTGACGAAGTAGTTGATCAGAGCACTGCCGTAGACCGTTTCTTCGCTCAGGGAATAGAGATGAAAAACGTCCGACTGCACACTGCGCTCGAGTTGTTGGACGCTCATCGTGGCCGACCAACCCGGTTGGCGAATGCGAAAGGCTTGCTGCAGGTTCGGTGTCGGTTTGGGAAAGTACGACAAGGGTTTTTCGGCCAGCAAGTCTGTCGACGCGATGGAAATTCGAAAGCCTGGGGCGCCGATGATTCCCAGATCGCCGCGGACCGATTTGGCGTCGGGGTATTCGATGCGTGGCAGATTCCAGTCACCCTCCGACGCGGCTTCGCTTTTTTCCAAGTGCAGTGCGACGAGCTGGCGCCCGATCACGTCTTGGCCGAAGATGACTTTTAGATTGCGGCGACCACCCGTGACGGCCGTTGCGGTGATGTAGTCGGCGACGCTCGCTCCGGTGACCGAGACGACGGAATAGTCCGACGGAATTCCAAAATCCCACTCGCGGATCGGGGCTTCGCGAATGTCGAGTTCTATGTCCGCCCGGACCACACGATCCGTCTCGGCCAATTCATAAAGCACCAGTTCGGAAACATTGACCTCCGGCTGGATGCGATCCGCGGCGACGGTAAAGCTATGCTCGGCCGCGGGGAATCGGTACACGAAAACTTGACGGGCTTCGATCGAATCGCCGGGAAACTGATCCGGTGCCAGCTGATTCATGCCGCTCAGCAGCGTCGGTTCCAGTCGCACCGATCCCAGGTTCGTCAGCCGCAGGAACCCCGAATGACGGATCGCGCCGATCGGGACCAACCGCAGCCCTTCGACTCGTACCGGAAACGCGCCCAGCGGCGTTTGGCTGCGCACGTTGATCTGGCTTTGGCCGGTGATCGGCTGGCTGAGGGTGACGTCGAGCTGTCTCGATTGCCCCGACTCGGTGACTTTCCAGCCGACGATGTTGTCGCCCTGGACGTCGAGGATTTCACCCGGCCCGCGCAAGCCGATCTGAAACGATCTCAGTTCGCCTTGCAGCACTTGGTAAGTGATCTGGTGATCTTGACGCAGCAGTCCGGTGCCGACTTTCGCTTCGATCTTGCCGGTGGTGGTGAAGAACAGTTTTCCTTCGCCGGTTTGACGCGCGGTTTTCCACTGCAGTTTCGCGCGACCGGTTGCCGGCAAAAAACCGAGCCAGGCGTCGTCCTTGCGAAGCGGCACGACCGATTCTTGATCGCGCTCAAATTCCAGGTCCGATTCCAGTCCGACGAGCGTCAGGGGAACCACGGCGCTGGCGGCGATGGTGATGTCCATGCGATGCACGTTGGGAGCGGGGGCGTCCAGGGTGGCGACAAAATCGAGTGCCACCGGAAAGCTGCCGGTATCGGCAAAGGTCAGCAGGTAAACCGATTGTCCGTTGGGCGTCGAGAGCTGTAATTGATAGTTGTCGTCGACAGGCACTTCGCTGACGGCGGCATTGCCCGAGAGGATGATGATATCGGCACCGGGCTCGGTGACGTTTGCGGTGCTGCGAAGCTGGAAACGAATCGATTTGCCATCGGGATGCAGCTCGCCGCGCAACGTCGTGTCGACGAGTTCGACCGCTGCGGGGGCGGCGCCGTCGCGCTGCAGAGAGAGCTGGATTTGGCCGCCGCCGGCCGTCTGGAAACGCTTGGCCCGATCGCCCGAATCCAGCGGGACAAACCCGCTGACCGAGTTGACGGTCACGGCAACTTCGGGAGCATCGATGATGGTGACGATCGAATCGAAACCGACAGACTCGCCCGGGGTCAGGTGCGTCAGGTCGATGGTTGTGGGAAGTTGCAGTTTCTCCGAGCGTGTTTTGATCTCCACCTTCAACTCGGTCGCGTCTTGGTTGATGTGCAGATCCAGGAATCGCTCGTCGCCTTCGCGGCGGACGGACCATGAACGCAGGTTTTCGCCCTGGACATCGCTGATCGCGTCCGGGCCGCGGAGTCCAAAACTCAATGTCTTGGCGCGCCCCTGGATGACTTTGGCCGTCAGTTGGATGGCTTGCTCGATCCGTTCGGTCGAAACGTTCGCCGTCGACGTGGCCTTGGCCGTATAGAAAACCGGTGGGTCGGGAATTTGTCCGCGGGCTTCCACGACGATCGTCCCCGTGCCGTCACCGGCAATGGAGCTGCTCAGTTTGGCTTGCGGTGCGTCATCCTGGGCGTGGCCGCGATGGCTCAGCGAGAAGGTCATTCCC
>NZ_JBFHKV010000523.1:0-5727 GCF_041595215.1 Stieleria sp.
GCGTGCCGAGCAGGAGGTCCGTGAGCGAACACGCGAAGTGATCCAGAACGAACAACTCGCCAGCGTCGGATTCCTGGCCGCCGGCGTTGCGCATGAGATCAACAATCCGCTGGGTGCGATTGCCTGGGGCGCCGAGGCGCTCGAGGGCACGCTCGAAGATCTGCCGGCGGAGGAGAAAGAACGGTTCAACCAGGAATTTCTGCAAGAGCTACAGACGAACCTGGGGCTGATCCAATCCGAAGCGTTTCGGTGCAAGGGCATCACCCAGCGGCTGCTCAACTTCAGCCGATTGAGTAATTCCAGCCGCAATCAAGAAGACCTCGGCCAACTGGTCGCGGGAGTCGTGTCGATGGTCGGAAAGGTCGGCGAGTACCGCTGCAAGACGATTCGCACGCACGCCGACGAGAGCGTCACCGCGTACTGTAATTCCCAGGAGATCCAGCAGGTCGTTTTGAACCTGGTGTCCAATGCCCTGGAGTCGGTGGACACCGATGGCAACGTCGACGTGTACGTGCGGCACGAGATCGACCCGTTCAGCGGCACCAAGGAGGCCGTCGTCGAAGTCAAGGACGACGGTTGCGGCATGGACCAGGAAGTGATGGACCATCTCTTCGAGCCGTTTTTTACGCGCCGCCGCGATGACAGCGGCACCGGACTGGGCCTGAGCATTAGCTATCGAATCGTGTCGTTGCATCACGGGTCCCTGACGCCGCAAAGCGAGGGGGAAGGCCGGGGATCAAAAATGATCTTGCGGCTGCCGACGGAGCCCGCCAAGAAAGAGTCTCCTTCCGATTCGACGTTCTACGCGTCGCGGGAGCTGAACGATCATGATGAACTGCCCTCTTCGACCAAGTGGAATGATGTCCAAAAAGTCGCCTGAATGTGAATCCATGCACGTCCTGTACGCCGACGATGAAACGTCGCTGCAGACGCTGATGAAGACTCAGCTTGAAAAACTCGGCCACAGCGTGGTCGTCTGCCCTGATGGAGAAACAGCGATCGCGGCACTCGAGCGGGAGCCGTTCGATTGCATGATCGTCGATTTGGACATGCCGGGCATCAAGGGTGCCGAAGTGATCGCTCGGGCACGCAAGATTCGCCCGGAGATCGAAGCGGTCGTGATCACCGGCAAGCCTGACCTGAAGTCCGCGTTGACCGCGATCGAAAACCACGTCTTCGCCTTCGTCAGCAAGCCGTGCAGTTTCAAGCAAGTCAAATCCTTGCTCAGCGAAGTCTATCATCGCCTGTCCCAATCGCGACGTCTGGCCGCGCTGGAGCACCGCGTCCGCCAAGCGGAGGGAGATTCCGAACTGGTGGGCGACGGCAAGTCGATGCTGCAGGTCCGCAAGGTGATCGAAAAAGTGGGCCCGACCGACAGTACGGTTCTGATCCTGGGCGAAACCGGATGCGGCAAAGAACTGGTCGCCCGTGCGGTCCACCAGGCCAGCCTGCGGGCCGGCGAGCCGATGGTTTCCATCAACTGTGGTGCCCTGCCGGAAAACCTGATCGAGAGCGAACTGTTCGGGCACGTCAAAGGCGCCTTCACGGGCGCCGACAATGCGCGGGTCGGATTGTTTGAAGTGGCCGACGGAGGCACGATCTTTCTGGACGAGATCGGTGAGTTGCCGATGACGATGCAGGCGAAGCTGTTGCGCGTGTTGGAAACCGGTGACATCCGGCGATTGGGCAGCAACCAATCCAAACGCGTCGACGTGCGCGTCATCTGTGCCACGCACCGCGACCTGGAAAAGATGGTCGGCGAGGAGCAGTTCCGCGAAGACCTGATGTTTCGCATCAACACCTTCGAAATTCATGTGCCGCCGCTGCGAGAGCGGATCGACGACTTGATGCCGCTGGCGGTTCACTTGCTGCGCCGTCACCGCAACGATGGCGACGATGACGCCTTGTTCACACCGCAGGCCACCGCAGAGTTGCTGGCCCACAAGTGGCCCGGCAATGTCCGTGAACTGGCAAATGTGGTCGAACACGCCGCGATCCTGTGCGATGCCCTGCCGATCGATGCGGAGCACTTGCCGCGGCACTTCAGTCGCCGCCAGTTGCGAAGCGAAATTCGTGATGCCGGTCCGATGACCATTCGCGAAATGGAAATGATTGCGATTGAACGCGCGATCGAGCGAAACGACGGTGACAAAAAGGCCGCCGCCGAGGAATTGGGGGTCAGCGTCAAAACGCTGTACAACAAGCTAAATGCCGCCGAAGAGAAAGCGGCGTAGCGGTTGGTGTGTGTCGGGAATTGGGCGGCTGGTATTCGCGGGGCGGTACCAGCGGCCTGTCGATTGAAGCCCGCGCGCGTTGGCAAGGGACCGCGTGGGGCCCGTCACTAAATCGAATGGTTTTGAAAACTCGATCTCGTGCTTTGTCACAGCGAGTTTTGAGGATCGTCTGCGGAAAGGGGGCGGGAACCAAAAATGGGAAGCACCCTTCGGGCCATTTGGCTTTTGGTGCCTGGCCCCGCTTCCGGTCTGATCCCATATCCGGTCTGGCCCCGCTTCCGATTAAGCGAGCTGCCCGAAGATGAGGTTGTTAGAAAGCGCTCGGATGTCGGGCGCTGGCAAGCATCGGCCGTTATCGATGCCGCGTTCCGCTGTTTCTCACCAGGGTGCAGGCTTTACCGGATCGTTTTCTCGTCGCTTTGGCCGTCGGCCACGCGGACGTCGTCCGATTCTGTGCCGCTGGCGTCGGGCGCGGATTGCGCATCGATTGCGGCGATCCATTGTTGCGGGTCGTTGCCGTAGTCTTTGCCGATGACGCCTTTCAAGCTTTGCATCGCCAGATGAATGGTTGCCGGGTCGCGGTCTTCCAAGGCTAATCGCAGTGATTCGACGGGGACGTTTCCCTTGTGTTTGCCGAGTGCGGCGATTGCCGAATTCTTGACATCAGCTTCGGGCGTCGTGCCGAGTGTGGACGCGAGCAACTGGGCGGCTTCGGGTTCACGGCGTTTCCCCAACGAGCGACAGGCTTCCATTTGCACCTTCAAGCTTTCGTCGTCGAGTCCGCGTTCGATCAAGTCGATCGCGTCGGGCGTCCTCAGTTTGCTGGCTGCGAGAATCGACAATCGTCGCATTTCAGGGCTGGGATCGTTTTCGATGATGCGATCCAGGTGGGTTGCCCATTTCGCTTGTTCTTTCGCGCTCATGCCGCCGATCTGACTGGCCAGGTTCTGCAGCTCTTGCCGTCGCTGGTGGTCGGTCACACCGAGTTCTCGGTCGCGTTTCCATTCTCGCATCGCGAAGTACGGGTTGATCCGTTTGAGACCGTAAAGCGGCCCGTCATGACACCCGCATGCCAGCACACAGAGGACTGCGGCGAGGGCGCCACAGGTGAAAGAGCGCAGGCGACGACGATGTGTCATGTCAGTATCGATGATTGGTTGGTGCGGCATTCCGTTTCCAAAACCAAGACTTCAACGGGAATGGTTCGTGACGGCAAGACCGTCGGACATTGGGACTTATCAAAGTCAAGGCGGGCTCGCCAAGACCACTTCCGTGGTTCATTCGGCCACTGCGCCGACTAATTCGTCAGGTCGCTGTCGGATCAGGCGGTACGGCAGCAAGGCGGTATCGAATAGAAACTTTGCTCCCGAATGCAAATTGGTCATGATCCCGCCAGAAAAGATCCATTCGGTTTCGCCGCATCGCTCCAGCGGCGCGTCTTCAAAATACAACCGCCTTCGTGTGTAGGTGGTCACCGAGTCGAGCGGTTCGCCGGGACCCACTCCGCCGGCGGTCATCCAAACGCTTGGTTGCGTGAAACCCGGCTGTGAAACCTGCCGCGACGATGCCAATCCGGAAAGCCGAATTTGCGAAAGCGGTTTGTCCAATTGAGCAGGCTGTGTTGTCGTGGCGTTCGGCTTGCGTTCGCTCGGGCGCGGGACCGGTTCGGAAGCGTCGCCGCGCTGTCGCAGTGGCTCGGCCGTTGGTCGCGATAGCGATGGTGAATCGTCCGGCGGGGATGCTCGGCTGACGTCTTCGATTTGGACCGGAGCAAGTCGCAGCGGCTCCGCCGCATCCTGTCCCGGCAGGCTGGAACCGATCACCAGCACAGTGATCAACGAGAGAGTCGATGAGTTCATGGACAGATTGCGGTCGGTCGGCGGTCGAGAAGAAGCCACTCTCAGTGAGTTTTCGACTGCCCTGAGCGACGATTGCCAGTAAAATCGTTACGGCCGGTACATTTTCCCCTATTTATCAAACTGAGATTTGACGCCCACAACAGCCGTCACGATGCTATTGGTCTGCCTGATCTGTCGGCCTTGACTGGTTTGCGCAGTCTGATGTCGTGGTTCTCATCAAGCCTCATAGTGGCGACTCCGAATCAAGCCCTTAGAGGGGATTTATCATGCTTGGCCGTGGGGCGAAAAACGACGAGCGGGCTGGTCGTCAGATCGGGCGCTGGCTGCGCGGTTTCATCGACAGATGCTCCGTTGCGGCTCAACGTCCGATCGAGTCCCCGGTGGGCAACGCTGTGAAGCATTTTTTAGCGGTAGGGCGTGAGCCCTCCGGTGTTTCGGGAACGATAAGGGACCGGAGGGCTTGCGCCCTGCCGCGAACACCTCGTCAAACGCTGGGAATAAATGCCTCACAGCGTTGCCGTCCGGGGTCGTGGAGTGGAGTGGGGGCGTGGCCCGGAGGTGGCGCTGCGCTGACCTCCGGCTAATGGCTGTGATCCCTACGGGATCAAAGCACGACTCCCCCCACTCGCGTCGTGTGGTCGATGCCCGGAAGGCAGACACAGTGTCTGCCGGCGGTGAGACGGCTTGTTGATGGAGTGGTCGTGAGCCGGTGGGCACCACGTCAGCGGATCACTGACGCGGGGCCGATCGCTTCTCGCTGATCTTGTAATGAAGCGTCAGTACTGGGAGCCCCAGAAATCGGATCGCATGCTCACACCGAACGGTCTGCTCTTGATCGACGAACAACTCGAACCGCTCATGAAGTGTTTGCACACGCCAGACCCGCAATCGTTCGGCACCCGACCGCTGCATGCGGTAGAAGCCGGCGTCACCGAAACGCCGCCCCGCCGAAACAAGACGCATGCCATCTGATGTGTCATGTTCCGGTCGCAGGATGACGGTGGCGTTTCCGTTTGGCATCGGAAAGACGACCTTCACGCAAGCACCGTCGACCCGTGGCACTTTCTGTGTCATATAGAACCCTGTGTAAATCACTTGGTCACCGCGAGCGAGTTTACGAAACCACCCCGTGTAGCGAATCTGGCCGTCTGGCTTGCGTAGCAAGATGATCTCGCTCGTCATTCCATAAGCGGTATCGAGGCCATTGAGTGGAAAGTTCAGTTGATCGACGCGGCGGCTAATCGTCGCGACGAGGAGCCACAGCGCGATTCGGGCCGGGAAGTAGGTCGTCGCCCAGGTATCCAACGCATAGCGGTGTGTGTTTTCGTAGAAATCGCGAATCCTTGGATTCACTCGCTCGGGCGCGAAGGTTGCACTCCTCAATGCTTCGAAATGCGGGATCAATCCGCCTTCGCCGGCATCACGAATGAGAGTCAATCCCTCGGCCGCAGCTGTCTCCTCGTACGGACGATCGCCGATCGATTTTCCGCCGAGCGGACCGATGAGCCACGAGATTTCGTCGGGTGAGTAGCGGCGACCAAAACTCCAGATCAGGGCGTAAATGATCCAAGCTCCGACAGTACCGACTATATTTCGCAGCATACATGTCTCCGGAACATGGAGTCGTCGAAACC
>NZ_JBFHKV010000524.1:0-5724 GCF_041595215.1 Stieleria sp.
CGCTGCGTAGCAGCGACCCGAGAATCGCCTAAAGGCTAGACACCAACGTGCGCTGGTGTGCAGGCTTCAGCCGCTTACTGACGCTGCAAAGCAGCGACCGGGAATCGCCTAAAGGCTAGACACCAACGTGCGCTGGTGTGCAGGCTTTAGCCGCCGCTGTCGCTGCAAAGCAGCGACCCGGGAATCGCCTAAAGGTTAAACACCAACGGTTGCTGGCCCGAACCGGCATCGGATTCGTCGGCGCCCTTGTCATAAACGTTGACGGCCAAGGCGAGGAATCGATCGTCGTCCGCAAAGACGAGTGACTGGGCCTTGAATCCTTCCAGCACGTCGCGCACCTGCGTTGCGGAAACGTGTAACTCTTGGGATTCAACAAGCTGTCGACGCACGGACTCGGCATTGCCCCCGTGCTGGATGGCCTGATACACAGCCGCCTCGATTCCCTCCAAGATGACTTCCGAGGGTCGCTCGAATCGGTGATCGTTGATTCGAACGAATCCGGGGCCGAGTTGCAGGGTTAATCTACCGGGATTCGTCGCGTATCGGTTGCCCCAGTTTTCAATCGCCGCTTTCAACGACTGCGTGTAGTGTTCCGGATCGCGACCATCGGCATGCACCGCTTCAAAATGGTACGCCAGATCGGCCAGATCGGATGCCTTTTCGCGATAGATGTACGCATAGAATTCCGCCGGCCCGGTGATTTGTAATCCGTGTGAACTCGGATCCGCATGGTAAGGGCTGTAGCGGTCGATCACCAACCGCACCATTCGCGGTGGCTGTAGATGCACAAGCGTGGGTGCGGCGGCGGCCATCGATTCGTATTCCGCGATCGGTTCATTCGGGAATCCGTAAATCACATTCCAAACCACATCAACACCCAACTCGGCACAGTACTTCAGTAGCCGGATGTTTTGCAGGGCCGTCGTTCCCTTGCGGATCAGTTTTAAAATAGGTGTGCTGAAACTTTCGATCCCCGGCTGAATGGTTCGAATTCCTGCGTCACGCATCAACCGCAGTTGTGACTTGCGCAGGTTCGCTTTGACTTCGAAGAACAATTGAAAGTCGATCGGTGACTCCGCCAACCGTGGCAACAACTCTCGGTGGTAGTTCATGTCCAAAATATTGTCGACGGAGAAGAATTTGAGTCGACGATAACGCTGCGAAAGATCCATCAGTTGGTCATGGAATTGTTCCGCCGGCTTGGACCGAAAGGACATCGTGGCGCCGTTGAGCCCACAAAACGTGCAGTGAGATTTTTCGCCCCACCAGCATCCTCGTGACGATTCAACCGGTAACTGAATCTGCGGGTCGATGATCGGTTGAAGCGGGTGACGGACCAGTCGCTGAAAATACTCGTCATAGTCCGGCCCAGGCACGTCGGCCATGGTGAAGGACGCGTTCGAAGCGGCCGGGTTGATTCGCTGGACATCCGAATCCCGCAGACAGATTCCCGGCAATTCCGACGGGCTGTTGCCGGATTGCCAGTTTTGGATCAGTTCGGGAAAAACGCCTTCCGATTCGCCCCGGACGACGGCATCGATGAACGGAAAGCGTCGAAACAGTGCCGCTCCCATCTCGCCCTGGCAATTGGCCCCACCGAAGACAACTTTTAAATCGTTGTCGTGCATCTTGAGTTGTTTGGCCAAAACGAGGGACGCGATGTTTTGGCTGAACATCGTGGTGAAGCCTACCACGCCCGGCGACTGGGCCAGGATCTCTGAGACGCATTGATTAAGGAACTCCGGCACCCAATTCCGTACCACAAAGGCACTGTCGATGACTCTCGCCGGGATGCGTTTCTGGACAAGAAAACGGTAATACTCCGCGTCGAACTGTGGGTCGCTGGGAAACAGTGGCGGCACGCCGAAGATCCACTCTCCCAAGCCGACACCGTGAAACGTGTCGCTGACCGACTCGATTCCGGCCAGCATTTCTTCGCGATGATAGACGCGTTGGGCGAGGAACCGGGACCATTCCAGGTAGAACGAGTGACTCGTCGTCTCGATGTCGTGTTCCGACAACAACGCCTGGTTGATTCCCAATTGAATCGACGGCATGTTGGTGCTGTGCCACGGCATCGACACCAGAGCGACGCGAGGATTCAACATGCTCTGAATCTCGAAAGCAGGGCGGAAGTTTTGTAAATGGTGACGGAAACGTCGATCGGCGACCTATGATTCTACTTTACCGTTCGCCAAACATCCGATCGCTTTTCGTGCCCAGAATGGATTATGTCTGACGAGTCCCTTTCGCCGAGTCGCTACATCGAAGACCTGCTTGCCGGTCAGATGCGTGCACGCAGTCTGGCGATCGCTCACCGATTGGGATTGTTTGCCGCCTTGGCTGACAGAACCTGTGATGTGACGGGCTTGTCGAACACGCTCGGCGTCCAGGCAACCGGACTGCGCAAGCTGCTCGTCACGTTGGAAACGATGGATTTGGTCCGGCGTCTGGGCGACGATTACGAATTGACCGAGCTCGCACGCCAAAGCTTACTCGGAAGAAATGCCCAGTCCTTCGGAGAATTCGTCGATTTTTTCACCGACCAATTCGAAAGCAAACCGATTTCGTTGTTAATGAATCATTTGCGGTTTGGTGGGCCTGTGCGACCGGCGACCACTGCGGACCAATGGCGACACTACATGGCGGCCATGGATCGGATGGCACATCTGTCGGCCGACCGGATCGCCGAAGCCATGCAGCTTGATCGAGATCAGACGCTGCTGGATTTGGGCGGCGGCCCGGGGTGCTATGCGATCGCGGCGTGCAAACGATACCCGCACTTGAACGCGACGATTTTGGATCTGGATGATGCGTTGCGTTTCGCCCATCAAAACGTCAGCGATGCTCAACTGGCCGATCGAATCAAGTTGCGTCCGGGTTCGGTCACCGATGGATGCTATGGCGGACCGTATGACGTGATCTTGCTCTCCCACACGATCCATCTGTTCGACGAGTTGTCCGTTCAATCCATCTTCTCCGCCTGTCACGCCGCGCTGGGAGCGGGCGGACGTTTGGTGGTGCGTGACCTGTTCACCGACGGTGGCCGCACGCAACCGGCGTTGGGCTCGCTGGTGGCATTCCACATGTGGAACGAAGGCGATGCCTACTCGGTGCCTCAAACGACTCGACTGTTGGTGCAAGCCGGGTTCCAACCGCCTCGTCACGTGCCATTTCGCGACGGCGAAGATCCCGAGATTTTGGGGTCGTTACTGATTTCCGCCAAAGCCGAACCGACGTCGACCTGATTCAGTCTGGGACAACGTCGTAGCGTCCCGGGGCGAGGATCGATTTGGGATCCAACGCCCGCTTGATCGACTGCACGCAGCGATCATGATCATCCTGAGATTTTGGCAGGGAATCCATGGACAACAGCGTCAGGCGATACGGCAGATGCCCGAGGTCACGTAGCAGCGTCATGACCTGGTCATGGCACGCGACCGCACGTTTATCTTCGCCGGCAATCTCGCGATCGTAGATGATCGAAAGGTACAAATGGGCGCAACGTCCGTTGACGCAGTTCATTCCCAGATTGGGTTCAAAGCCATGTTGCAAGGCGACGGGCTCCACGGCGTTGATGACGTCGACCAGTTCTTGGCCCACCAGTGGGATGGCAAAGCACATCCAGATCAAGCCGCATCGGTCGCGATCCGGGTTGATGTGCGTCGGCAATCCGCCTTTCTTTCGCCAGTACGCCGAGCGAATGTTGTGTTCGGTGGGCACACCCAAATAGACGTTCTGCGAATCATTCGAATCGCCCCATTGCCAATCGGTGGTCACCGCATTGAGCCTCTGCTGCACAAACGCGGCGGTCGCATCGGCGATTTCGGGGCTGGCAGCATAAATCGCCCCGCCGATCAGCCACGGTTCGCTCGGGAACCTTTTGATGTCCACGGGGGTTTTACCGTCCATGGCCTGCCACGGGTAACCGCCCATCGTCGACGCCATCTTATGGCTGTTCCACAAACCGATTCCGTTGGTCTCGACGACTCGATGAAGTAACAATTCACGAGACGTGTCGATGGCTTGGTTCAGTTCATCCCGTCGACCGATGCGTGCCATGAACGGTTTGAGAACCTGAGGAGAGGGCGTCAACCAAACCGTCAGTTGAGTGATCACGGCCAGGTTGGACTGCGTAAGCAACCCTTCCAGGTTTGGGCCGACACCGTGGCGATGAAGCTGCTTTGCACTCGCGTTGGAGAAGCGTCCAAAACCGGTGTGAACGCAGTCCCCGTTGGCAAGCACCGCCTGCATGTTGGCAACGAAGTCGGCTCGCTGGCCGTAGGGTCCGGCGGCTTCACCCCGCTCGGCGATGTTGCCGATCAGACTTCCCTGGGGCGGGCCTCCGGGGACCGGCAGGAAGAACGTCGATTGCTGATCACGCAGAAATTCACTCGCCTGTTGGAACGTCACGCCGGGTTCTACCACCAAGAAACCCAACCGCGGGTCGAAGTCCACGATTCGGTTCATCCGAGACAGGTCCAACAGCACGGCGTCGCGTGTGGGGACGGAGGAACCGAGCCCCCAATTGCAACCGCGACTGGTCGGGTAGACCGGCAGCTCGAATCGGTTTGCGATCCGCAACGATTCTCGCACCTCGTCATGAGTGCCGGGGCGCAGAATCGCAACAACCGATGCATTGGTCGGAAACGTCGCGGTCGATGCCCGGTCCAGCGATTCGGCCGACGTCACGACGTTCGCCTGTCCCAGTGCCTCACGCCAAGCAGCGACAGCAGCATCGATCGATTCGTTCACTCTGGAAAACCTTTCTGGAAGCGTTGGCGTGCTCTGTTAAACGTTGGAATTCAGAGTCTTGCTCTACTATAGTGCGTCAAATCGTTCAGCACGGCGAGCGGTACTCCGGAATTGGTTTTCACGCAGCCTTGATCAGCGTCTCACCTCCAGGACGAGGAACCCCATTGTGACCAGCTCCGACGAGTCCCCGAATTCAACTGACGCCGAATCGGATTGGGTGCCGCTGGAAGGCAGTGCCGTTCCGATGCCACAGGACGTCCGCGAATTGGGTGACGCCGATCCGAATCGCTCCCTGGTGATCACCATTTATGTTCGTCCTCGAACAGATGCACCCGCGCTGAGCGAGGACCGGGCCGAGACGCTCGCGGACGAAGTGCTTTCACTGGAGCAGTTCGAAGAACAATTTGGTTCCAGCGACGAGGACATCGATGCCGTCGTGGACTTCTGCCAAGGCGTCGGCTTTGATTTGATCGAACCCTTTGCCGGACGCTGCGTGGTTCATGCCCAGGGCACGGTCGCGCAGTGTAGCGAAGCCTTTCAGGTTGCGTTGAAGCGGTTTGATTGTCGCCGCGGAAAATTCTTTGGGCACCACGGCGATGTGTTCGTCCCACGAGCGCTGGACGGAATCATCGAGGCCGTCGGTGGGCTGGACAGCATTGGAACCCTCGGGCGAATTCGCATCGAAGAGAACATCAAGGAGGTCGAACTCGATGAGCCAGACCTGCCGCCGGACGCACTGCCGGCGGCGTGGCCCGAACCCGAAGACGCGCCGCCGGACATCGTTCGGTCCGAGGCGTTGGCCTGGGTCGATCCGTCCGGCATTTCACCGGTCGCGAGCCAAAGTGTGAGCGTGGATTCCGACGCGACGTGGACGGGCCCTGAGGAAGGCGGTGATGCCCCGGTGGTCTGCGCCGAAGCGCCTCTGAAATACCGATCGGAAGAGAGGACGGGGGCCGACCCATTCGGACC
>NZ_JBFHKV010000525.1:0-5713 GCF_041595215.1 Stieleria sp.
CGGCAGGGCGCAAGCCCTCCGGTCCCACGACGTTTCCGATACACCGGAGGGCTCGCGCCCTACCGCTATAAAATGCTTCACAGCGTTGCCAGGTGGGGTTCTGACGGTCCGGTAACACCGACGCACCGTTGCTGCTTTAACGACTGCGAAAGGCGATCGAGTCGATGCGGTTGAAGGACCCGGGGGGGAGGCGATTGCCAAAGTTTTCTCGCTGGCGATTTGCGTCCAGGCCGAAGCGCGGGAAAGCTTACAGTGATAGAACCGCAGAGGCATGGATGCTGCGCCGGCGATAGCCGCGAGCGACATGTCGTTCGTCTCCCTCTCCACCAATCACATGGATGTTTCTCATGCGTACTCGCACCCCCTTAGGACGGTTCGTCCTGACCGCCATGCTTGCCGGGTCCCTCTCGTTGGCCGGACAAGCCCAAGCGAAAAGTGACTTCGACGCGTTGTTGGCCGAAGTCAACTTTGACAACGCTCCCGCCGCAGCCTTGCCCGCTGCGGCACAGCCCGCCCCGATCCGAGACGTGGCGACCACCTTGGTCGACGAAACCGTCCAAGCGATCGCTGAATCGAGCGACGCGGTGGCCGACGCGACGGAATTGACCACCACGCCCGCAGCCGAAGCGCTGGCGATGCCGGCCGACTCGGAGCCGCTGCCGACACCGCCGATCGCAGAGCCGATTGCGGAGCCGATCGTGGACCAGCAAGCACCCGCCGCGGCAGTCCAGGCCGCCGCGTGCTGCCACCAATGCACGCCAAGCTGTGGCAAGCACTGCCGATTGGCCGGGTTGAAACACCGCGACTTCATCCAACCCGGAGCCTGTCAGCCCTACATGACGCCTCAAATGCCGACATCGACGTTCTACCAATACTGGCGATCCAACGCCTGTAACGTCAACGTGTGGAATGGTTTTCGAAACCAGTGCAAGCCGCACATCGATCTGTCGATCCACGGCAAGTCGCACGGCTGCAACAGCGGTTGTGACAACGGTTGCAGCAGCGGAGGTTGTGCGGCGGCGCCGACCGATTGTGGCCCCGTGCCGGCCGAATGGTCCGGCGGCGTCACGCAGTGACGGCAGGCCGAATTTAGTTTGCTAGCAAATCGCCTGACCTGGACAAAGAAAAAAATCGGACGACGCCGCGAAACCGCTACAGGAATCGCGGTGCGTTAGCCGATACTCCAGGTACCATGGATTGGGAGGGTGGAACGATCGGTGCCATCGTTCCAGCACTGATGGGCCATGGTGAGGCAGGGAGGGCTTCACCATGGCCCTTCTCCTTTCCGCAAGAGTCATCTTGTTCGGAGGAGCAATGCAGCCCAGTCACCCGACCCGCAAGCCCGACGTGTTCGCACGTCGGGCTTGTTTTTTGGGTGCTGTGGGTCCGCCACAGCAAGTGCCTCGCTGCGTTGGACGCTGAACGCAGCACATCGACTGCATGCCCAATGGCACGTGTTTTGCTTGATTGACTTCCCGCTCCTTTCATGCCGGGCTCTCAGGGCGGACAAGAAACAACGCTGCTCGCTGCGCTGGCGGAGCGTTCGAAGACCGATCATGACTCGACGCAACCAATCCTTGTTTTTGCGACAGGCGGCTGACCTAACGTGGACGAGATCAGCTCGATGTGGGAAACGATCGACCTTGCGAATCTACAAACGATTGCGATCGCAGCGGCGTGCGGGGGTGTGTTGGGGGTCGAGCGTGAGATCGCCGGGAAGCCTGCGGGCATCCGCACACACATCTTCGTCTGTACCGGGGCCGCCTTGATGATGATCTTGGGCCAGGAGATTGTGAATCAGTTCCAGCAGCAGGAATCAAATTCGCTGTTGAGCGTCGATCCGATCCGTACCTTGCAAGCCATTGTTGTCGGCATCAGCTTTCTCGGTGCAGGCACAATCATGCACCAGAAAGAAGGTGGCGTTGAAGGATTAACGACCGCAGCGACGATTTATCTGACAGCGGGCATCGGTGTCGCCACCGCGGTCGATCAGACCGGACTTGCCATTTGCGTTACGGTCTTTGCAGTCGTGGTCTTGATACTGATCGGCTCGATCGAACGCTGGTTTGAACGCCGGAAGAGTCGAAAAGACTCTTCCTAGTCACCGGTTCTTTGCCGCTGCGGCGCAAGACTTGCATAGTCGTTTTGGCGTCAACGTTACGATCGCGTCCGCTGTCTCGGCGACCGAGCTGATCGACCAGCTTCCAATCGCGTTCGCCAGCTTCCAGTCGCGTTCGCCAGCGACCTTACTTTCAAGCCACCGGAAAATCGTGTTTCAACTCTGGTACAAGAATGCGGTCATTTACAACTTAGATGTGGAGACCTACCAGGATTCCAACGCGGATGGGATCGGTGATTTTGTCGGGCTGACGCGGCGCCTGGACTATTTAGCGGGGCTAGGCGTGACCTGTCTGTGGCTGGCTCCGTTCTATCCGACGCCCAATCGTGACAACGGCTACGACGTGATGGACTATTTCAACGTCGACCAACGTCTCGGAAGTCTGGGCGACTTCGTCGACTTCATCCGTGCCGCCGAAGAACGCGGTATCCGCGTCATCATCGATTTGGTGGTCAATCACACGTCGATCGAACATCCCTGGTTCCAGGAATCGCGAGCCGATGAAAAATCTCCCTATCGCGACTATTACGTTTGGAAAGACCAAAAACCCGAGGGTGCGGACGAATTTCTCGTCTTTCCGGGCTTTCAGAAAGAGACGTGGACTTACGATCGCAAGGCCAAAAAGTACTACTTTCATCGCTTCTACAAACATCAAGCCGAACTCAATATCGCCAATCCAGCGGTGCGAAATGAAATTCGCAAAATCATGACGTTCTGGCTTCAATTGGGCGTGTCCGGTTTTCGTGTCGACGCTGCACCATTCTTGATTGAACTGAAGTCTCTTGACGGTGCGGAGGTGGATGAACCTTACGAGTACTTACGTGAGTTCAGGGACTATGTCAGTTGGGTCAAGGGTGACGCGTTGTTGTTGGCGGAAGCGAACATCGCGATGGAAGACGTTCCGAAGTACTTCGGCAGTGGTGAAAAGCTGCACATGATGTTCAATTTCATCTTGAACCAACACTTGATGTTGTCGTTGGTTCAAGGAAACGCAATGGCGATCCGCGAGGGCATGTATCAACCGCCGGCGATACCCGACCAGTGTCAATGGGGGAACTTCTTACGCAACCATGACGAATTTCCAGTCGGCCGGTTGAGTCAATCGCAGCAGGATGAGATTTACGCTGCGTTTGCGCCGAAAGAGGAGATGAAAATCTATGATCGAGGCATCCGCCGTCGCCTGCCGCCGATGTTGGCCGATGCGGAGGCGACGAAGGCCGATGTGGTGAAGGTGCTGAAACTTACACATAGCCTGTTGATGACGCTTCCCGGCACACCGGTGATGAGATATGGCGAGGAGATCGGAATGGGAGAAGACATGTCGCTCGAAGAGCGAGACACGATACGCACTCCGATGCAATGGTCGAGCGAGAAAGGGGCAGGTTTCTCGTCCGCCGACATCAGTGGCATGATCCGCCCGATCGTCAGCAAAGGTCACTTCTCCTTCAAGAAAGTGAATGTCGCCGACCAGCAACGCGACGCCGACTCGTTGCTGAGTGTGACCGAACACATGATACGGATCCGCAAGGAAAACCCGGCGTTTGGCTGGGGCGATTGGCAAATTGTCGAAACGCAGAGCATCCATGTTCTTGCACACCGATGCGACCACGACGGTGTCACCTTGGTTGCAATTCACAACTTTAGCGACGAAGCGCAGGAGGTAGAGCTCGACTTGGCAGGGAAATCAAAGGCGACACTTGAAGAACTGCTGTCGGATGCCGAATACGACGCGGTGAAGAAACCGACCGATCGGATTACTCTCGGTCCGCACGGTTATCGGTGGTGGAGACTGACCTGATGCGAACCGTTACCTTCGAGAACGATACGACTGCCCGGATCGATCAGCTCCTGTCGCGGGAATGGTTGGTCACGGCGGGCAACGGGGGCTACTGTGCTGGCACACTCGGTTTTGTCCCCACCCGGCGTCATCACGGATTGTTGATCTCCAATTTGCCCGCACCGCAGGGGCGTACGCTGTCCCTCTCAAGCCTTCGGGAAGACCTGATTGCTGACGACGGTTCTGTCCGAGCGAGTCTTTGGGGCGTACAACATTCCGGCAAAACCGCGGAAGTCCACGGGGCCCAGCCTCTTGACCGGTTTGTCCTCGACCAAGGATTCCCGAAGTGGACGTATCGAATCGGTGACGTGAACGTCGTGAAAACAATCGTCATGCCGTACCGCAGCAACGTTGTTTGCGTTCGTTATACGTCGTCAGGAGGCGATAAAGACCTGTCGTTGCGGATCCGGCCGATGGTTCAGTTTCGCGGCCACAACGATTCGGTTGCCGTTGAGACTCCGACGCGATGTGAAACCGTTGGGCAGCAATGCTACGAATTGATTTCGCACGTCGATGACCGACGATTGCGAATCCGAGCCTGTGACAGTCGAACCGGTTGGAACGATGCCGCGTTCACGGATCAGGATTGTTTCTACGCGGTGGAAGAGGCGCGCGGCTACGACCATGTTGGCAATCTTCACAGTCCGGGATACTTTACTGTCGACCTTCACGCCGGTGGCAGCGTTTCATTGATCGCAACGATGGATGACTGGTCTGTTATCGACGATTTGTTGCCGGAACAACTCTTTGACGATGAAAGACAGCGCCGCGAGCAATTGGTCCGACGTATCGATGGTGTCACTGGTGATTCTGTGACTGCAGAGTTGGTTCTCGCCGCCGACCAATTCTTGATTGAACCGGCGCCGCGAGAAGCCGACCGCCCCGATGCGGATCCCAAGACGGACGAGCCAGCACGTCGTAGCATCATCGCAGGCTACCCTTGGTTTACCGACTGGGGGCGTGACACCATGATTAGTTTGCCGGGATTGACCTTGGCAACGAATCGTTACGAGGATGCGCGAAGCATCCTGCTGACGTTCGCCGACTACATCCGCGACGGTCTGATCCCGAACCTCTTTCCAGAGGGCGGCCAGGAAGGGATGTACCACACCGCCGATGCGACACTGTGGTACTTCCAAGCACTCGATGAATATGAAACCGCCAGCGGCGACATGGAACTGGTGCGAAAGCTGCTTCCGAAACTGAAGAGTATCATCGACGCGCATCTGGAAGGGACTTTATTCGGAATCGGTGTCGACAAGCATGACGGATTGCTCGTGCAGGGGCAGCACGATGTCCAGCTGACCTGGATGGACGCGAAAGCCGGCGACTGGGTCGTCACACCGAGACGCGGAAAAGCAGTTGAGATCAACGCGCTTTGGTACAACGCACTGCAATTGTATTGCGGTTGGATCGAACGTCACGGCAGTGTGTCCGATGCTGTGCGTCTGCGGGCGTTTGCCGATTCCGCTCGCGAGAATTTTAATCGGCGGTTTTGGTCGGATGAGATTGGATACCTGTTCGATGTGGTCGACGGCGAACAGGGTGACGATGCATCGCTGCGTCCCAACCAACTCTTTGCCATTTCGCTCAAGCACGCCGTGCTCGATCCGATCCATTGGCCGGCTGTCGTCGATCAGGTCAAAACGCATCTGCTCACGCCGGTAGGACTTCGGTCGCTCTCAGCGAGCGATCCCGAGTATCACGGCGTTTACCTCGGCGACGTGTGGAAACGTGATGCCGCGTATCACCAGGGA
>NZ_JBFHKV010000526.1:0-5706 GCF_041595215.1 Stieleria sp.
ATGGTCGCCGATTACATCAAGGACAAAACCGGTACCGATCCGGGGCGGTACGTCGATTACAACGACATGATCGCCAAGGAAAACCTGGACGCCGTTTGCATCGGGACGCCCGACCACTGGCACCACAAACAGATCATCGATTCGCTCGCCGCGGGACTGAACGTCTACTGCGAAAAACCGATGACCAAGACGGTCGAAGAAGCGTTCAACGTCGAAAACAAGTGGCGCGCCTCGGGCAAGGTCATGCAGGTCGGCGTGCAGTCGACCAGTCTGCCGGTTTGGAATGAAATCCGGGCGTTGCTTCAAGACGGAAAACTCGGCAAGGTGCTCGGATTCCAAACCGAATACTTCCGCAACAGCAACGTCGGGCAATGGCGCTATTACAAGCTGGTTGCCGACATGAACCCGAAGAAGATTGATTGGCAGCGCTGGCTGGGCACCAACGAAGACCTCGCGCCGGAGATGCCGTTTGACCGTGCGGTTTACAAGCAGTGGCGACGGTTCTGGCCCTTCGGAAGCGGCATGTTCACCGACTTGTTCGTTCACCGCACCACGTCGATGTTGAAGGCGACGGGACTTCGGATCCCCGGACGCGTGGTCGGCGCCGGCGGAATCTTCATGGAGTACGACGGGCGCGATGTGCCCGACGTTGCTACCGTCGCGGCGGACTTCAACGAAGGCGTGCAAGGATTGATCACCGCGACGATGTGCAACCAAGAGTCGCGCGTGAATCAATTGATTCGTGGTCACTACGGCACCTTCGAACTCGGCAACGGCGAAGGGTTTGACGGGTTCGATTTCGTCCCCGAGCGACGCCAGGTCACTTCGCAGGGCGATTCCGCGAAGCGGACATTTGAAAACGAGCGAATCTCGACTGAGCCGGTCAAGAACACGACCAAGGCCCACTTCGCGAACTTCCTGGATGCCTGTGAAGCCGGCGAGCCGGAACTGTGCAACAACCCGCCAGACCTGGGTGCCGCGGCGATGGCCGTGGTGAACTTGGGGGCGCAAAGTTATCGCAAAGGCGAGGTGTACTTCGTCGATTCCGACAACCGCGACATCAGCACCAAAGACCCAGGCTGGGCGGCGAAATGGGAAGCCAAATCGAAGGCTCGCGAGTTGCCCAATCACATCGCGGGTTGGAAGGCCGGCGATGTCGGCAGCAAGCTTGACGAGCCGGAATACATGAATCTGGCCGGCCCGTGGACCGACGGCAAAGACCCCGCCGGTTCCTGATCGGGGTCCGGAAAACGCGAACCACGCAGGTGGTTCGCGGGTCTTCTCGGTCAGCCTGAGACGTTTTCCCAGGTTCCGCCTGGGAAAACCGTCCCGCGCGTTCCGTCGTCCGCGGTGGCTGGACAAAACAGCCCCCTTGGGGACAGAATGCGTCTTCGGTCTGTTGATTCAATCGATGTTTTGAAATCAACACGTGGATCTTAGCCCGACGCGCGAGCGAGGGGCGCCACGCTGCCCCGTGCTGACGCATGCGGGCTTCGATCAACAGGCCGCCTTGCCGGTTTTCCGTCCCGTTACCCCTCTCCGCCCTGCGATCGCGATGGCCTCTCTGACAACGCCCACCTTTTCTACCAGTCGCCATCAGATCGCGGGGCTATCCGTCGCGGAACTGGCCAAACAGTATGGAACGCCGCTCTACGTTTATGACCTGAACGTGATCGAGCAGCGGATTGCGGACTTGAGTCAATTCGACGTGATCCGTTATGCCCAAAAGGCGTGTGGGAACATCGCCATTTTGGATCGCATGCGGCGTCGTGACGTGGTCGTCGACGCGGTCAGTTGCGGTGAAATTCAGCGTGCGTTGGCGGCGGGGTATTTGCCCCAAGACCATCAGATCGTTTACACGGCCGATATTTTTGACTCCGCCGCATTGGATTTGGTTGTCGAGCACAAGCTGCACGTCAATTGCGGATCGCCCGACATGATTTCGCAGCTGGGCGAACGTCTTCCGGGTGCTGACGTGACATTGCGGATCAATCCCGGATTCGGCCACGGCCACAGCCAGAAAACGAACACCGGTGGCGAGCAGAGCAAGCACGGAATCTGGCACACCCAGATCGACGATTGCCTGCGTCGGGCCGACCAACACGGCGTCACTGTGACCGGGCTTCACATGCACATCGGGTCGGGGACCGACCTGGAACACCTCAGCGAGGTCTGTGAAGCGATGGAGCGGGTGGCGATGGAGGTCGGCAGGACGATCACGACGATCAGCGCCGGCGGCGGTTTGCCCGTGCCGTACAGCGAATCGGAATCGTATGTCGATTTGGACAAGTACTTTCAACTTTGGGACGCCACCCGTAACCGACTGAGCGAATCGTTCGGTCATCCGGTGACGTTGGAGATCGAACCGGGGCGTTACCTTTCAGCCGAATCGGGATTCTTGATCGCCGAAGTCCGCAGCGTGAAAAAGGTCGGCGAAAATCTGTTTGTGTTGCTCGATGCCGGGTTCAACGATCTGGCACGGCCGGTCATGTATGGCGCCCACCATCCGATTTCGGTTTGCTCCAGCGACGGCGCCGCGGTCGACGATCGCGACAACGTCCAAGCCGTCATCGGCGGACCGCTGTGCGAGTCGGGCGACATTTTCACCCAGCGCGAAGGCGGATACGTCGACAGTCGGGAACTGCCGATGTGTCGTGTCGGCGACTTTGTCATCCTGGAAAATGCGGGCGCCTACGGGTTTGTCATGGCCAGTAATTACAACAGCAAGACCCGCGCGGCCGAGGTGTTGATCGAACAGGGACAAGCCAAATTGATTCGCAAACGAGAGACGTTTGAGGATCTGATCCGCTGCGAGATGATTCCGGAGTAAGACCAGCAATGCGATTCGGATTGCGGGCACTACTGGTCGTCACCACCATGACCGCACTCTGGATCGCATTGATTCAACTGGTGCGTCCGCTGGCGTTTCTGTTGTTCGCCCTGGCCGCGTTTCAGGCCCTGACGCTGCCCGTGGTGTTCGTGTTGATCGGATTGACATCGCGGCAAAAGGGCACCGTGTTGGACGTCCAATCCAATGCGACGTTCATGGCGCTGTTGACCGCATGGAAGTTCAGCGTGCTGCTTTGCGGCGCGTTCTATTTCGCCGCGTTGTTGCAAGAGTTGGCGGGGTGAGCAACACGCGCCACTGGCTGACGCCACGTGCTGAGATGTCAGCGGGAAGCGTTAGCGAACCGATTATCCCGGAGGGATTTCAGCAAGTAGCCGGAGGTCAGCGCAGCGCCACCTCCGGGAAGCATGTCCCAGATTCCCATCGACCCCGGGACGGGGTCGCAGCGAATCAATCCACCGGCTGTGCCGCAGTCCGCGTCTCCAAAACCGTTGGTCGAGATGCTTGTCCACCCGGGGTGGCTGGCTGGGTCCGAGGATACTTGCGCCACTCGCTTCGACACCCTCCGGGGTCGTGTCGGTCGGGTGACCGGATGTCCGGAGGTGACGCTGCGCTCACCTCCGGCTACAGGCTTTGACCCCGTCCGGGGTCATGCCAGCGATCATTGAACGCCCGTGTTCCCGCACCATACGGCTGATTAAATCAACAAGCCGGTCAACGCGCAGCGCGTGACATCTGAAAGACGCCTAGGTCCTTCTTGCCTCGAAATGTCGCGTTGAACTGATGCGGCGTGACGGTGGCCGTCATTCGGTATTCGCCCAATAGCGGCAAGCGCGTCGACGAGTGATAGCGATTGGACGTGCCTGGGATGCGTTGCAGTTTTGCCGGATAGACAAATGGAATGACTTTGGCAAACCGTCCGGCAAACAGGGCTCGGTAAGTGTTGGCATCGACGGCGCGGATTCTGGCGCGAAGCGGACCTTGATGCCCCGTCGACGAAGACGACCAGCTGCCGACCCAGCGACCCGTCGGACTAGCCGCCGGGAGCGTCGTCGCGGTCAGGGAAAACACAACCAACAACAGGGTGAGTATTCGCGCGGGCATGCGTGGACCTTCAAGGCAGTGGTGGCAAGACGATGGGGGCACGACGATGGGAAGCTAGGCCTTGCGTCACGGCCCTGAAATCCCGATCGGGCAACATGACCACCATCCTAATTCGACAGCATGACGAGGTGTAGCCACGCCGCGGACACGATCGCTCAAATGCTGACGGCGTGACAGAGATCCGATTCGCTCTGGACCTTGTCGTAGCGGAACTCGTGTTCGAATCCTGCCATGGAAGTCCCGATCGTGAACCAGAAACAGGTGCCATCCTGATAGGCCGGGTCGATCCAGATTCTGCCGCCGTGGGTTTCGACAATTTTTCGTGCGATCGTCAGACCGGCTCCGGAACCTCCGCCATAGGCATCGGCGGCGTGCAACCGGCGGAAAATCGTAAACACCTCCGGACGCATCCGCTCGGGGATGCCGATTCCATTGTCGGCGATGAAGAAAGCAGTCACCGCTTCGTCATCCGGTCCGATCGGCTTGGTCTGAAATCCGACCTCCACTGTTTTCGATTCGTTGTCGTTGTACTTGATGCCGTTGGAGATCAGGTTTTGGAACAACTCATTGAGCAGCACTGGCGCTCCGTTGGCCGATGGCAGCTGCATGCTTTGGATCGACACTTTGCCCGACGCGAACAAGGCAAACAGGTTTTCCTTGACGTGACCGACCACCTCGTTCAGGTCGACCGACTGCAGGGGATCGACCACGCTGCCGACTCGAGCGTAGTGCAACATTTGATCGATCATGGTTTGAGCGCGATCGGTCAGTCGACGAATCAGTTCCAGCTTTTCTTTGGCGGCATCGTCCAGCTGGTCGCCGTAATCTTCGACAAAAAACTCCGTCAAGGAACCGATCCCGCGAATCGGTTGCTTCAGATCGTGTGATGCGGCGTAGGCGAATTCTTGCAGCGCTTCGTTGGATCGTTCCAATTCCAAGCGATACGTTTCCAACTGGTTGGTTCGGCCACGCAACTCGATCAGCGACGTCGTCTGGCGACCGAGTGCTTTGAGTGACAGGAGCTGTTCGGGGGACAGTTCGCGGGGGATCGAATCGATCACGCACAGTGTCCCCAGAGCGACTCCATCGGGCGTTACCAACGGCGATCCGGCGTAGAAGCGAATGTGCGGTGCTCCGGTGACCAGTGGATTGTCCAGGAATCTTGGGTCTTGCGTCGCGTCTCGGACGGCCAGCACCTCGCCTTGATTCAAGATCGCGTGGGCGCAAAATGCCGCGGAGCGATCGGTCTGGCCGACATCCACTCCGACCCGCGCCTTGAACCATTGGCGATCGGCATCGATCAAACTGACCAATGCAATCGGCGTTCGGCAAATCCGGGAGGCAATGCCGACGATGTCGTCATACTCTTGCTCGGGCAACGAGTCGAGGATCTGGTAGTCGACCAGAGTTTGCAACCGAACCGATTCGTTTGCTGGAAGTGGCGCCGCAGGCATGGGAATTCCGGGTGTGTCACCGAAAGACGAACGGCGGTCTAGGAGGCCGGTGTCGGTGACGAATTACAAATGGCATTGAACTGCCCAAGCCTAGCTTTCTCCGTTGCATTGAAATCATGTTGGCGGGTTTTCGCCCCATCTGGACCACCGTCGCCGTTGCCAGCCGGACGGATCAACCGGATTGGAAGGGGGATAAGGAGGGAAGGCTTCGGCCGATCGGCGGTGTGTCCGTAAACCCGCCAGCCATTTGGGTTCTCGGGTAGGCGGTAGTGGACGAGGCGACGAGTCCTTGCCAATCTG
>NZ_JBFHKV010000527.1:0-5700 GCF_041595215.1 Stieleria sp.
ATCGAAAGTGGAGGTAGACGGACTTGAACCGACGACCTACGCGCTGCCAGCGCGTCGCTCTCCCAACTGAGCTATACCCCCGCTTGGGCCCCCATTTGGAATCTGATCAAAGCCATGGGGGAGGCATGTTGGCCCCGTCGCAACGGGCTGACCAACTGATCAGGAGCGGTATTATCAATCCGACGGCCGATTCGTCAACCCGCGTTTTGGATGCAAAATCGAGGTAGCTCGGCGCGGCGGCGGGGCGCGCCTACAATCCGCCTCTGAACCCTTGTAATCCCTGAAAAAGCGTCTGATTCGAAAGAACACGCGTCCCGAGATCCTGAATGTCCACCCGCCGTCGCGCCCGCGAGATCGTTTTACAGTTACTTTACGAAGCCGACGTCAACGGCACCCGCGATGCCGTGTCGGCGCGCCGGTTCATCAAGTCGCGACTGCAGGGACGTTCGGCTTTGTCGGCGTTTGCCGAGAAACTGTTGACCGGCACGCTGGAGCATCGCGATCAAGTGGATCGGCATCTTGCTCGTTTGGCCAAGGGCTGGGCGCTGGGGCGGATGGCGATCACCGATCGCAACGTGATGCGAATGGCAGCCTACGAGATCCTGTTTGCCGAAACACCCGGCCGCGTGGCGGTCAACGAAGCGGTGGTGTTGATCAAACGCTACGGCGACAAAAACAGCCCGCGGTTTGTGAACGGGATTTTGGACCGATTGCTGAAGGAATTCGAGGCCAACGCATTGGGTGACGTCGACGAAGAAGACGTCATCCAAGACAACGACGGCTAGGCGATTGACCGATGCCCGAAGTCGTTTCCTGGTTTTTTCCCTGGTTGATCGTCACGCTCGTCCTCTCGGTCGGTATTTTCGTGCAGGCGGCCGCCGGATTCGCCGCGGGCATGCTGGTTATACCCACCCTGTTATGGCTGGGGTACTTGATCCCCGAAGCCAGTATGGCGCTGTTGGTGGCGACGATTCCGCAGAACATCGCGGGCGTTTACGCGCTGCGGGAATCGATCCGGCCGAAAACCCTTCTCTGGCCGGGCATCGGTCGCGTCGGCTTTTTCCCGCTGGGAATCCTCGCGCTGATCGCGATCGAAGAAGCGTTTCCGTTGGTGCGGATCCGCCAATTTGTCGGCGGCGTGGTGCTGGCGGCGACCATCGCGACGGCCGTCTATCACCCGGTCCCCAAGGCAAAGCTGTCGCCGATCTGGGCCTGGATCGCGTTTCCCATTTCAGGGTTCTTGCAAGGGCTGGTCGGGATGGGGGGACCCGCAATGGTGTTTTGGGTCTCCGCGCATGATTGGAACACCCGCCAGATCCGCGGATTTTTGTTCGCGATGTACCTGACCAGTCTCGCGCCGGCGATCGTCATGCTGTTCGCATTCTTTGGAGATCGATTGGTCACCCCGGCATTGAATGCCTGTGCGTCGATTCCCATCCTGTTGTTGGTCACCTCGCTGGGACTTAAATTCGGCAACTGGCTCGGACGCAACCGTCTGCGACGCGTTACCTTGGGGCTGCTGTTCTTGATGGGGATTCTCGGCTTGGCGTCACCTTGGATCCGCTCCGGCTAGTGCTCCGATGAAAAGGAATTGAATATGATCGCGGAAATGGGATCTCTGCTCACCGGCGACGCCATCATGGCGTTGTTGACGCTGACCTTGATGGAGATCGTGTTGGGGATCGACAACATCGTCTTCATCGCGATCATCACCGGACGTTTGCCGCCCGAAAAACGGTCCTTCGCCAGACGGTTCGGACTGGTGCTGGCCATGGGCATGCGAATCGTGTTGCTGCTGGGCATCGGCTATCTGATGCAACTGGTCGGGCCGGTGTTTCATCTGTCGGACTATGTCCCGCTGGAATCCGTTGCCGAGTACCTGCACGAGCACGAAGAAGCCAACGAGGTCAGCGGCAAAGACCTGATCTTGATGTTCGGTGGTCTGTTTTTATTGTGGACCGCGGTGCGTGAAATTCACCACAAGATCGAGGGTCATGAAGAGGAAGCTGAGATCGGGAACCTGCCCGGCGACAGTGGCGGATCCTCGGACGGGATCGCCCCGATCACGGAGGAAAACCGGTCGAGCGTTACCGTCGGCGGCGTGTTGTTCCGAATTGCGTTCATGGACATCATCTTTTCACTCGACTCGGTGATCACCGCCGTCGGAATGGCCAAACAAATCTCCGTCATGGTCATCGCCGTGGTGATCAGCGTCTTGGTGATGATCGTGTTTGCCAACCAGATCAGCGAGTTTGTCCAGAAGCACCCCACGGTCAAAATGTTGGCCCTGTCCTTCCTGATCTTGATCAGCGTCGTCTTGATCAGCGAAGCCTCCGGGACGCCGATCAGCAAGGGGTACGTCTACTTTGCGATGACGTTTTCCCTGATGGTCGAATTCCTGAATCTGAGAATGAAAATGAAACGCATTCGCCCCAGTCGCGGCGAAGGTGAAACCGGGAGCATGAGGAAGTAGGATGGTTTCAGGTTTCAGGTTTCAGGTTTCAGGTTTCAGGTTTCAGGTTTCAGGTTTCAGGTTTCAGGTTTCAAGTTTCAAGTTTCAAGTTTCAAGTTTCAAGTTTCAAGTTTCAAGTTTCAAGGCTTGAGATTTGAGATTTGAGATTTGTCTCATTCTCCTGCCTCTCTCTCCATTTCTGTCTGTCCCTCCCTCTTTCCCCCCACACCCGTTATGAAACGATTTGCGTTTGCCCTGCTCTCGGTTTGTTTGTTGCTTTCCCCGGCGCTTGCCCAGTCGACTCCGATCCAGGTCGGCGAGGCGAGCCTTCAGTCCGGTGATGCGGTGGTTTTCCTCGGCGACAGCATCACGCATCAGCGTCTTTACACGCAGTACATCGAAGACTTCTTCATCACCCGGTTTCCCAGCGTGCCGCTGAAGTTCCACAACGCCGGCATCGGCGGAGACAAAGCCTGGGACTCGCTGCAGCGTCTCGACCGCGACGTGCTGTCGAAGAACCCCAAGCTGGTCACGATTCTGTTGGGAATGAACGACGGACGCTACCAAGCGTTTGATCATGAGATTTTCAAAACCTATGAAACCGACATGACCGAATTGCTGGATCGCTTGCAAGCCGCCGGCACAACGGTCTCGCCGATCACGCCGACGATGTTCGACGCCGTCGCGGCCCGCGCCAATTTGAAACAACGTCCCCGCGAAGAATCCGCACTGCGTCAATACAACGCTGTCCTCGCCTACTTCGGGACCTGGCTGCGAGACGAAGCGGATCGTCGAGGCATGCGGTCGATCGATATGTTTGGTCCCCTCAATCACCTGACCCGTGTTGCCCGTCAGGACGATCCCCAATTCACCTTCATCAAGGACGCGGTTCATCCCGGCACCGACGGTCAACTGATCATGGCACATGCCTGGCTTGAAAACCTGGGCATGCAAAGCGCCGTTTCGAACATCACGCTCGTGCCGACGAAGAATGGCTATCGCGCACGGGCAACCGGAGGCGAAGTGACCGAACTGGCCGGCGCGGACGGATCGATAGAATTCACGTTCCTCGCCGAATCGCTGCCGTGGGTCACCCCCGATGACACTCAGGTCGCAGCCAAGATGCTGAAGCTGGACCACAAATTCAGTCGCGAAGGGTTCCAGGTGCACGGACTGGCGCCGGGCAAATACACGCTTTCGATCGATGGCGCGCCGGTCGGCGACTTCACCCATACCCAATTGGCCGCCCACATCGAACTGCAACGGTTCCCCTCCACGCCACAATCGGTCCAAGCGGCCAAAGTGGTAGCGATGAACAAAGCCAGAAACGAATCGACGATCGGAGAGCTGCGCAAGCACTGGTACACCGCCCGTAACCTGGCGCGGGATCGACGCAGCTTGGCCCAAGCCGGTGACGAAGCGACCCGGACGGCGCTGGAAAAGAAGGTCGCCGCGGGGGAGCAGAAGATGGAAGGTTTTGAGGAAAAACTCGCCGCGCTCGAACAGAAAGCCGACGAGGAATTGGCGGCAATCTACGCCGCAGCCAAGCCGGTCCCGCACCGCTACGTGCTGCAACCGGTGCAGTGAGATCGGGTGAAGCGGCCCGCACGCCGGCGCAAGCCGGCTGACAGCAATGGGCCTTCAGTCGTTCGGCTACCAGCGACGTGCTTTCTTGTTCGCGGCAGGTCGCGAGTCCTCCGGTCTTTCGAGCTGCAACCGGACGGCTCGCGCCGTTCCGCTTGCACAGCGCTAAAATAGACGGCATGAGCTTGCGGGCTACTGCCGCTACGGATCGCGGCGGAGATCGTCGGGGGCTTTCATCAGTTGAGCGGCGAAGTGATTGCGCCAGGCCGCCTGGTCGTATCGGTAATCGACGCCCGGTGCGATCTGACGAAGCAATTCCAACGCGCCGGGGTTTTGAACCGTCTTGGTCAACACCTCTTGTTTGCCGCCGGTGGAAAGCCCCGAACCGCCCAGGCTGTTGCTGCCGACCGACATGCCTGGTCCCTTGGGCGTCAACGACTTGTGCGTCGTGATCAACGCATCGACGTATTCCTGCCAAAGTTCCGGGTCGGGAAAATAGTTCAGCGCACGAAGCGCCGCGGTCACTTCCACCGGCTTGCGGTTGTCACCCTTCAAGATCGGCAGATAAGACGCAACCGCCGACGACGCGCCGTACTCCTGAAGCTGCAACAAGGCTTCGGTACGTATCCCCGGATCGGGCTCAAAGATCCCTGTCCGGACCAGAGCCTGGACCGCGATCGGTGTCTTCAGCGCGCCGAGTCGTTTGACGTAGATCATCCGCAACGATTTGGGATCGGGTTCGTTCCCACGCGACTTCTCCAGTGCTTCGGCAAGCGCGGTCGATGCCATCGGGTCGTCAATGGCTTGGATCGATTCGAGTGCTTCGGCGGACCGTTTACCCGGCCTCAACACCAAACTCCGCAGCTTGGTCAGCTCCTTGATCCAAAGCTTCGAGGCTTCGTCGAACTTGTCGCGTCGTTGTTCGCGAAGATAAACCTCCGGGACCTCCCATCCGCCTGCCGTTCGTATCAATCCGCGCTGCCGTTGCTGATCGGCATAGAGCGCCCATTCGTTGCCATCGCGAACATAACCGAGCGCCGATCTGGCTTGGGGGTGATTGGGATCGATTTCAATGGCCCGCTGAAAATGGAAATCCCGCTGCGCCAACAAGCCGTTTCCCTTGCACTGCCGCGCCAATTGATAGTGCGCCTCGGCGTCCTCGCCCACTTGAGCCAACTGTTGACGATACCAAACCAGTTTCTCGTCGGAATCGCTGACCGTTTTGACGACCCGGCTCTGGGGAATGGCGACTCGCAACTCCGGATCCACTTCCACAATCACATGCGGTTTCGACCCGCTGTCGGTCTTCCGCACAATCTTGCCATCGACCTGCACATTGCCACGCAATTCCAACGTGTCCGCTTGAGCCGGAGGTGCGCTCGCGAAAACCGCAAGTGTCAGCGCCAGCCCGGATGTCATCGGGAAGTGCGAAAGGCGAACGAAGTGGTTCATGTCAGGTCAGTTCGATGAGAAGAGAAGCATCTGGCACGGTGGCAAGGATTTACCAAGCGTCGGCGTGCAGCCCTCGTTGGTGTCCAGCCTTCAGGCGCCCCGGAACGCTTTCCAAGCGTTCCGCAATGCCCGAATCAGCTACAGCCTAGTTTTCCGCCGCACCTTGGTTTTCGGGTAGGCGGTAGTGGACGAGGCGACGAGTCCTTGCCAAT
>NZ_JBFHKV010000528.1:0-5695 GCF_041595215.1 Stieleria sp.
AACACAAAAATTGCACTCTTGGAACGAGAGTTAGAGACGAAGCAATGAGCAGAGCGGACAAAGCGGTTTCGGTTGCACTGGGCAGCGGCGTTATCGGCTGCTCGGTGCTCGGTTTGATTTGTGCCCTGATCCTGCTGACGCATAAGAACACAGGCGGGAGCGTCGCATCGTCACCAGCCATCGACGCACAGATCGGAACGGTTTCGGTGATCGTCGGTGACGCAAACGAACAGCCGCCCGCAGTGATGACAACTGAACAGCTAGCCGACGAACTGGATGTAAACGCCGACACGGTTCGCAGACGGTACGCAGACGGCCGACTGTACGGATTCGAAAAACTCGACCGCGATGCGTGGGTGAGACTCGGGCATGGCGCGTGCATGTTTCGGGCATTTGACGTGCGCGATTCAGGGTTGGGGATTTAAGGACGAATGAAAACACTCTTGATTTGGCTGACCCTCGCAACGATCGCGACAGCGCAGACGAAACTCGAAACGATCACGCTCGATCTTGCTGGACCGCGTGTCGTCGGCGTGCAAACCGGGGACTCTCCCGAGGGCGTGCCGCACACGGTCTACGCTGAGTCGATTGATTTGGTCCAGTCAGCCGAAGCGATCCGCAAGCTACGCTACCGACCGCCGTACTCGCTCGCATCGCCTCCCGTCTGGTATCCCGGCTATCAGCCACGCAACACGCCGCGACCGCTCGACGCGCCGGTCGTCGGACCAGTCGGCAGCGTGCCTGAGTACCTCGATCCCGCAATGTGGATTGCCGAGGAGCCAAGTCAACCGAGGACGCCGTGGTATCACGCAATCCCGTATTTCTATCGCGACGCAAGCGACGATGTTCGGGTCGGCAGCTATTTCAGCAAGTCGGGCTCGACGGTCGAAACGGCAGTCGAAAGCGTAGAGCATTCCGTCGCATGGGACGGAATGCGAAACGTCAATCTTGTTTCGCCCTACGCGACTTACCGACCGACGCCTGATGACGGGTCGGGGCGGGATCATCGCGGATGGTTGGGGTTGGATCTATCTGGTCGGCTGTGGCACGCATTCGCAGACGGCACGGTCGTGACCATCGCTGGCCCGCGAACCGTCGCCGGTCGGGTGCCTGATCTTCGCGGCGGTCCGAAAGAGATCGTCGGCGAGTTTCCTGACGGACCGCTTAGTTCGCCGGTTGACTTCGTCGCGTGTCCTTGTGCTCCGGGGATGCTGTTTATCGCCGACACCGAAAATCAACGGATTTGTCTTGCCGCCCACATCGGCGAAACGACGCGAGTTTGGGAACACCGATCACTTGGGTTCAGGCCGTTTTCCATCGACATGCACGGCACAGACCAGGCCATCGCCGACATCAACAACCATCGAGTTTGGATCAACGGCGAGCCGATCGAAGATCCGTTGATACAAGACCCTAGCGTGGTTCGATACGACAGCCAAGGTAATCTGATTGTCGGGTGTCGCGTCTCAAAAAAGATCCTGCGAATCGACCGAGAACACCACGTCACCGAACTGGCCACGCTTGGGCAATCAGGTCGCGAGTCGTGGTTGTGGTTGGACGTGGACAAGCGTGGGAACTGCTTACCTCAAGACACCATCGTGATTCAAAACTCGGTCAACGCTCGCAATTGGACACAGATCATTTTGCCAGACGGCACGTTGCAAACGTGGAGGCATCCGGCGTTCAGCGATTACGCATGGGCAATCGCGATTGATGACACCGAGGCCCGCATGGTTGTCAGTGGGTTCGGCGACACCAGCGGCGTGATGCAGATTCGAGCACGCACTGATGACCCGCAGCCGCGACGACATGCGGACGTGCTACGCGAAAAGCACGGCTGGGACGATCTGCGTGCATCCGCCGATGGTCGACTGATCGGGCCGACGGGTGCGAACTTTCTGGGCTATCCGACGCGGTTCGATCTTGAGACGTGGACGGCGGACGAGATCAAAGCAGAGTTCCCGTCGATGAGCGACAACACGATTTTTGCATTGCAGGGCGGTCAATAGTGGTTAAGTACAATTTTCGCGCAACCGACGCATACGTCACAGACGGCGCTGGCGAGACGCCGGTAGATGGCGACCTGTACCCGTCGTCACTCGGCGGACTGACAGCGGGATGGACTGCGCCGGGTGCGGTCACTCGCGATAGGTCGCTGTCTGTTGATGTGCGATTGGCGGGCGTCAACTACACCAACAACATTGCGAGGCCCTTCAAGGTTGAACTGCCGTCAACCGGCGAATACGAGATCCGGCTTGCTGCTGGTGACGCTGGTTCATCCACTCCGGTCGGGCTGCATCTGCAAGACAACGGCGTAACGTTTGCATCAATCAGCGGCGCGCAGTCTGGTGCGTTTTATGATGCGTCCGGTGTGCTGCGCACTGCCGCCGCATGGCCTACAGACAACGTTGCGATCACCCACACCTTCACCTCGACGGCGTTTCAGATCATCGCCGATGGCTCGGACTATGCGTGTTTGGCGCACCTCGAAATCACTGCGGTATCGCCGTCTGATTCGATCACGCTGACATCGCCAAAGGCCAACACGCCACACCAGCGAGACGAAGGGACAGACACGGCAGAGGTCGACGTCGCTGGGACGTACATTGCCGAGACGGACCCCGCGTCAATTGAGTGGCGACACAACGGCGGAACGTGGGCGACGCTGGACGCATCGCCAAGCGGCGGGACGTTCTCCGAGACGGTTACGGTGCCGATGGGCCAAGGTGATTTCGAGGTTCGCTTTTCCGATCAAACCGACGTGACGGCTTCGAAAGCACTCGTCACCGTCGGCGACATCTACATTGTGGCGGGGCAGAGTAACGCAGTGGGGCAATTGGGCAGCGCCCAAACGTACTCGCACGCATCGCTTACCGCGTTGATGTACCAGCAGGCCGCGAGCGATTGGGCGGAGCTTGCGGACCCGACGCACACAGGAACGTCCAGCGGTTCGTACTGGCTAAAGCTCGCAACCGAATTGATGGCAAGCGACAACGTTCCCGTTGCGTTTATTTTTACTGCGGTCAGCAGCACAAACTTGGTCACTGGCGGCGCAGCGTGGAAGCCGACGCCAACCTACGGGACAACACTAACCAATGCTGTCGCACGTGTCACCGCCGCAAATGTCAACGGTGCAAGGGCGGTTCTTTGGGACCAGGGCGAAACCGACGCAACTGACGGGGCGACCTACGCCAACGAACTGCAAGCCTACTCCGATCTGATTGATGCGTTCCAGACGCTCACCGGGTTTAGCTCGCTCAAGCTAATCACCGTTTCGGTTGGGCACACGCCGGGGGCGACAGCCGCGAGCGTTGACGCCGTTCGGCAGGCTCAGCTAGACGCTTCGGTTGCCGACGCTGACATTTTCCTTGGCCCCGTCTGCTACACACGTTCGGGGATTCACTGGGGCACCGACGCCGACGCACTCTACATGGGGGCTTTGTGGTATTACGCGATCCAAAGGGCGTTCGAAAGCGGCACAGTCAAGCATCCTGAACTGTCGTCGCTGGCGATCAATGATGATACGTTCGAACTAACTTTTGATGCGGATCTGAAATCGGGCGACACGTATCCGACCGCGCTGTTTTCCATTGATGACGGCGGTGCAGTCACGGTATCGGCGGCGACTTACGTCAGTGCTCGACGTGTCGATGTTCAGGCCGCCGCGTCACTCAGCGGAGCGGCAACGCTGAGCATGGCAAGCGGTACAAGTGGGTCAAACGTCACCCCGCCACGGTCCGCATCGCAGACATCACCAGCAGGCACGTCGCTGAGTTTGCCGGCGGTGCCGTTCTACGACCAGGGCACCGACACCACCGCTCCGGTTTACGCATCAGGCGCAATCGGCACCGAGGGCGTGACGGCTACGCTGCAATTTACAGAGACCGGCTCGGCACCACTGCTGCCACAATACGACGTGACGGGATTCAGCCTCGCGACCGATGGCGACGCACTGAGCATTCTCGCCGCCCATCGCACCGACAGCACCGAAGTCACGCTTTATCTGTCTCGCGCCGTACTGGACAGCGAGACGGTGACGGTCAGTTACAGCAGCGGCAACGTCACGGACACGGCGGAAAATGCACTGGCGACGTTTGGGCCGTCATCGATCACGAATAACAGCACGCAGACGGCGGGGACGTACCCCACTGAGTCCCAGGTGCTTACCGGGATCGACTTTGGCCCGACTGGTGCGGATTACACCGGCAACGTTGTCCTGCCAGCGGTTGGCACTGTCCTAGAAACAACCAACTACGGGGCGTCATCCGCACTGACCGGAACGCTTGTTGTTCCGAATGAATCCGAGGTTGAGAGTGGGGTTGGGTTCGGGGCTGGCGGGACGGAGTTTGAGGGGGCACTGACAAGCGGCAGCGACGGCACGACGCCCGCGGGTGACGTGGGTTGGCTCGGTGACTAGCGCGAGACTCTGCCGGTGCGGGGCGATTGTCCAAGGCCGGAAGGTTTGCGACGAGTGCAAACCGCCGGCACCGACACACAGACGGACGACGAAAGAGCGGGGGTACGATCACCGATGGCGAATACTGAGCGAACGACTGAGGGACGAACTGGAAGAGTGCGTGGTGTGCGTCGCGCGGGGCAAACTCACGAGCGTAGCCGAACACATGCACCACATCGAGCGGTTCGAAGATGCGGAGCACTTGCGGCTTGATCGGGCAAACTTGGTGCCGGTTTGCCAGCGGTGCCATGTTGAGATTGAGGGCATGGGGCGGATGGAGTTGGAGCAGCATCTTGAGCGGCTGAGAAATGAACAGGAGTAGCCAATGGCAGGACGAAAAGGGCAACGGGGAAGCGGTGGCCACAACAAAAAAACAGACGCCGAAAAAGAGATGCTCGGGACGCTTCAAGCGTGCCGCAGCACTGACGGCGGCGCGGATCCTGCCGTGCTTGATCGCGTGCTGTCTGTCGTCGGTACTGATTCCGCTGGCGAAATGCGAAGGCTCTACGGGATCTATTCCGTCTCGGCTGACGCATGGGCCAACGACCCCACCGATAAGGAGGCTCGATTGTCTGCGACCGCTGCTTTCGATCGGTTCCTGCGGCTCGTTGCCGAATGCACGCGTGAAGCACCGAAGGACGACGCAGGAACAAGCGGGCAGAACGACGACGCAATGGCGGCACTCATCGCGGCACGCAATGGAAGCACCTAAGCAGCAAGTTCAGCGATACATCGACGGGGTTCTGGACGGGTCAATCGTCACCGGGCGACGGGTTCGCCAAGCGGTCGAGCGGCACGTTTACGATCTTGAGCACGCGCACAAACGTGGCCACTACTTCGATGAGCAAAAAGCGTCTCTCGCGATCATGTGGTTTCCGGCTTGCCTGCGTCACGTTGAGGGCGAGTGGGCCGATAAGCCGGTCGAGCTGACCGACAATCAGGCGTTTATCGTTTGGTGCCTGATGGGATGGCGACGAGCGGACGGTTGCCGGCGATTTCGTCACGCTTACATCACTTGCGGCAGAAAATGGGGCAAGTCAACCGTGGCGGCGGGTATCGGGCTGCTGCTGTTGACCTGCGACGATCCGCTGGAAAAGGGGGCACAGATTTACTGTGCCGCCACGAAAGAGGATCAAGCAAAGATCGTCCACGGGTTGGCCAAGGCAATGGCGGACGGTTCGCCAGAGGTCCGTAAGCAGGTCAACGTTCTGGCCAAGTCGATCGTGACGAAGAAGGGAT
>NZ_JBFHKV010000529.1:0-5694 GCF_041595215.1 Stieleria sp.
ATGCCGGGGACTCTAGGGAGACTGCCGGTGTTAAACCGGAGGAAGGTGGGGATGACGTCAAGTCCTCATGGCCTTTATGATCAGGGCTGCACACGTCCTACAATGCGGCGTACAATGGGAAGCGAACTCGCGAGAGCAAGCAAATCCCAAAAACCGTGCCTCAGTTCGGATTGCAGGCTGCAACTCGCCTGCATGAAGCCGGAATCGCTAGTAATCGTAGGTCAGCATACTACGGTGAATGTGTTCCTGAGCCTTGTACACACCGCCCGTCAAGCCACGAAAGTTGGGAGGGCCCGAAGTCGCTGAGCGAACAGTTTACTGACGCAGGCGCCGAAGGTCAGCTCGACGATTGGGACTAAGTCGTAACAAGGTAGCCGTAGGGGAACCTGCGGCTGGATCACCTCCTTTCTAAGGATTCTTAGAAATAGGTTTTCACTGGTGACAGTGGGGACCGAATCCGTGGAAGTGATCTCGCAAACAACTCAACAGCGCAGTGCTCGCACTGCATTTCACCACCAAAGAATCACGAAGACCCGCGTTGGACTGTCGCCAGCCAACGCGGGTTTTTTCGTGCGCGCAACGGGGGAGCTGTTAGCGGTTAGCTGTTAGCTGTTAGCTGTTAGCGGGCGGCAGGCGCCCGGCGGCGGTCCTTGGGAAATGGGACCAATAGGACCTAGGCGACGCATGTGTCCTATCTGTCGTAGAGGTTCCATTTTTGCACACGGGGACAGACCCCAGGAGCGCGCGGGGACAGACCCCTGGGTGATTGGGGACAGACCCTGGGTGATTGGGGACAGACCGTGGCGGGTCGGGCGGGGAGATAGGACCTAGGTGACGCAGGTGTCCTGTCTGTCTCGGTTTTGGCGTGTTGGTAAGGTTGGACGTGCCGCTGGGCTGGCGATTGAGCGCTGAGCGAACGGGACGGTTCAGTGGGATTGGTCGAGTAGCTGTTGCAGGTAGTTGGCGATCGAATTGGAGTCGTTGCCTTTTTCCAGGACCAGCGTGTTCTTCAGCCCGGCGGCTGCATCGTGAATGCGTGGGTCGACGCGGCCGGTGTACAGGCACGCCGGGGGGGCGTCACCGTCTTGCTGGACTTCTTGAAGGAAATCGGTCCCGCTCATCCCGGGCAGGTTGAAGTCCACCAGCAGGCAGTCACAGTCGGCAAGCTGTTGGTAGGAAAGCGTTTTTTCGGCCGATTCGAAGGCGACACATTGGTGGCCCAACGCGGTTATAATCGCGCAGAGTGAATCCCGGACGTCCGGGTCATCCTCGACAATAACGACATGGGCTTGTTTATTGACGGGCATTGCAGATTTGGCGAGGTGGATTCCGTTCTGTGTCAGCTTCGACCGTGAGCTGAACAGTCGAATCGTTGTTGTTGACGTGGACGCCGGATAGTGGACTTTCTTTCCTACCGAATAGTGTACCTGCTGGTCGCGTTGTTTGTCGCCGGCACGGGCGTAGCGCAACAAGCCGAGTCTTATCGGCCGCATTCGCCCGATCCGTTCTGGGAGCCCTGGCGGATTCGGGCTTTCCCTCAGCTCAAGGGCACAGAGCTGAGGTGTCTCGGCGAAGATGCTCGCGGCGCGATCTGGTTCGGGGTGGCGGACGGGGCGGTTCGTTACGACGGGCTACGCTGGGATGAGTTTGGAGCGGCCAGCAATTTGCCGGGGGCAGCGATCGCGTTTGCTCAGGTCGAAAGTCAGTTTTATGCCGCCACGGGGTCCTCGATTCATGTGCTCGAGCAGGGACGGTTTCGGCAAGTCTTTCCCCAGACCGATCGGGGACGTTGGGTGATCGAAGACCTTGCCGTCGGGGCCGACGGTGTTCTGTGGGTCTGCACCGATAAGGGGGCGTTGCGGTTGCGAGGGGCTCCTTCGGGCGGACAAGACGATCCGTGGCAAGAGATCCAGCTGTTGACGACGCCTGAGATCGCGAATTCTCTGCAGGGCGATCTGGTTACCGCAGAGATTCAAATCGAAGCGGTTGCGGCGGCCGACACGGTCAGGTGGAACGCGGGGGTAGGCGTGTGTCTATACGGCCAGGGCGTGGATAAAAACACAGTCATTGCGGTTGCCGAAAACGGTCCCGCGGCCAGGCAGGGCGTTCGGGTGGGCGACCGAATCGTGGCGATTGATGGCGAGGCCCGTCGCACGGTGTTTCAGCGGGAACTTGAGGATGAACCCGGAACGCGGATTCAATTGAGCGTGCTGCCTAAAGGTGGTGAGGAGGTTCTCGATCTGGAATTGGTATGTGAATCGATCGAGGGTCGGTATCAGAGGTTTCGGCCGATTCAGATTGAGGACGATGGTCGCGGAACGGTTTGGTTTGCGACGCGTTTAGGCAGGATTCTTTCTTTGCAGCGCAATCAAGACGGCACAGAGGAATGGACTCACCACACGCGAGTGCACGGTCTTCCCGTCATCGCGATGCCCAGCATCGTCGTGACGGATCGGGGGATTGCCGGGGTGGGACGCAACACCGCGACGGAATGTTTGCTCCGTTACGACGGCGATCGCTGGACGGTGATCGATCTGCCCCGTGGGATTGGTTCGTCGATCGAGACGTGTGATGACGGGACGTTGTTGGTCGGCACCAACGGTGCGGTCTTGTCGGTTTCAGCGAGCGGTCGGGTGGTCGACCACGGGATGCGCGACCACGGCATTTTTGGCAACGACATCATGGTCAAGAAAACATCCGACGGTGCGTTATGGATCGCCGGTAAGGGAGCCATCGCGCTGCGTCTGGAACCACAAGGGCAACGGTGGACGACGTATCGTGGCTTGGTTTATCAAGCCAGCGGTGAAGACGGCGAGGAGTGGTTCCTCACCGATCGCCTGACAGTCGTGCGTCACCAGGGGGACCGTTGGCAGCAATACGACGCTGACGACGGGTTGATGTCGCAGCCGCTGCGGGTGATCGTGACGACCGCAGGCGACGTTTGGGCGGCCGGCAGCCATGACGGGGTGGCCGCCACGGCCCGACGTCTGGGAAACCGTTGGGAACGCAGACTGCATCCTGAACTTTCGTGGGCGGTGGATCGGCGTGCGGTGTTCGAGGATCGGGACCAGCGGCTCTGGTTTGGGGCGGCAGTCAATCAGCTGGTCCAGGAAGATGACCACGGCGGTGTGTTGCGGTTTGACGGCGAAGTGTGGAAGCATTTTCGTCCCACCAATCGACTTGATTTCGTTTACGGCATCGCCCAAACACAAGACGGCTCGGTCTGGTTTGCCGGGCCGTCGCTGGTGCAGGTCACACCCGAGGACCAGTTCGGTGCCTCTGCCGATCTTCCTTTGGTCGCGCGGGGGTTCACTGACGCGTTGGCCAACGACCAAGACGGGGATCTGTGGATCGGCACGCGCGTCAAGGGCGTCGTGCGGTTGGATGGTCGCCCGGCCGATGATCCGGCCGATGGCCCGGAGTTCCGATCGACTGTCTATGGAGAATCGAATCGGGTTTCCAACAGTCGCATCAAGAGTGTGTTGCCGATGTCAGACTCGAGCGTCTTGGTCGGAACGCCAGCGGGCTTTGATCGATTTGATGGTCGGACCTGGGCTCCGGCGGCGCTGCCGGCCGACTTGGCCTACGACACAGACTATGGAGGGCTCTATGAAGGGCGATCGGGGGAGTTGTGGTTCAACGCGTCGGGGGTCGCCATCATGACCCGTGATCTTGCCAAGGGGATTCCAATGAAGGACATGGGGTCGCTGCAAGATAAATTCAAGACGTTTCGTTATCGTCCGGATGACCGATCCCCTGACACCCAGATTGAGCGATCGGCAGCTCAGGCCACGTTCGGTGAAGCGGTCTCGTTGGCTTGGAGCGGCGTGGACTACATGGAAGCAACGCCCCGTGACCAGTTGACGTTCTCGTGGAGTGTTGACGATCAGCCATGGAGCGCGTTTTCACCGGCGGTCCGAGTCGATTTGCCGGGACTGGAGGGCGGGCTCCACCGTTTCCGCGTGCGGGCCCGTGACGCCGATTTCAACATCGACACGACGCCTGCTGAAATCACCATTGAGATTTTTCCGGCGCTATGGCAACGCAGTTGGTTCCAAGGGTTGATGCTGCTGATGCTGGTGCTGTTTTGTCTGGCGATGATTCAAACCGGACGCGTTTTTCGCCGGGAATCATCGCTGCGAACGAGCCATGAGCGGTTGTTGTCGGCGGAGCAGGATCTGCAGCAAGCCAATCAAAGCTTGGAAAGTCGCGTCGCCCGCCGAACGAGAGAGTTGCGTGAGGCCAATCAGCGGTTGCACGCCAGTGAGGTCCAGTACCGATCGATCGTGGAAGACCAAAGCGAATACATCGTTCGTTTTGATGCCGATCAGAATGTGACGTTTGTGAACACGGCATTCTTGCGTGCCAATCGTATCGCCGGCCAGACGGTCAGCGCAGTGTTGCCGGCGAAGGTGGTCAGCCGTTTGCGGCAAGTGGTTGCGAACGTGGAAGAGGGGCGACAGGAGGGAAGGTCGGTCGTGTCATTCGACGATGCCGACGGTCAGCTGCGTTGGGAGCAATGGCATTGTCGTGTTTTGGTCGACCAGGTCGGGAATCCGCTGGGCTATCAAGTGGTCGGGAACGACATCACCGATCTGCGAGACGCCCAGAATCGGCTGAGCGAAAAGGAGTTGGAACTCGCACACTTGGCACGCGTTTCGGCACTCGGGGAAATGGTTGCCGGGATTTCGCACGAGATCAATCAACCTTTGGCGACGATCGCAAACTTCTCGTCGGCGTCCTTGTTGGTGTTGGATCGTGAGTTGGGAGCCATCGAAAACGTGGAGCGCAAAGAAGACATCCGCCAATGGATCGAGCGGATCAAAGAGCAAACCGAGCGAATCAACAGGATTGTCAACAGTCTGCGCCGATTCGGTCGTCCCGGCAGCAATCTGACCGCATTTGACATCGAGTCCGCCGTCACTGAATCGTTGGATCTGTGCGAGTACCGAACGCGAACGGTCGTCAACGATATTCTCGTCGACATTCCCGCTGAACTGCCCAAGGCGTACGCCGATCGGGTGCAAGTCGAACAGGTCCTGGTCAACCTGATTCGCAACGCCGTTGACGCGATGGATGACCCTGCGGTCGTCGAGCGGACGCTGAAGATTGTGGTCGCAACGGAAGAGGAAATGTTGAAGGTGTCGGTGATCGATTCAGGGCCCGGCATCGCGAAGGATCAAGGCGACGAGATTTTCCAAACCTTTGTGACCACCAAGACGCAGGGCATGGGGATGGGGCTGGCGATCAGTCGTTCGATCATCGAGTCGCACCAGGGGAGGCTGTACACGGTTGATGGTGCTGACGGCGCGTGGTTTGAATTCACGCTGCCCATCGCGACCGATGACCAGACGGCTCCGGTCCACGTGGGAAGTGCCGATCACGCGCCGCGGTCGCGATCGGTCAGTGTATCAGGGGGCCGGGTTTGAGCGCACTACCGCTAAGTCAAGACCAACCGAGAGGCCGCTCGCGCTGGCGCGAACCGGCTGATATCTAATGAATATCAGCCGTTTGGCGCGCGCCTGCGGGCCCTAGCACGAGGAAACGACGCTTTACTTAGCGGTATTGGGTTTATGCGGCCGAGCGGAGACGCCGTCTCGTCGTTTCCGCGAAAGCCGGGATCATGCCTGGAACACCGGTGGGCTCCAGTCCCCAACGTCCAGCCCGCTGTCGGCGACGAATAGTCTGCCCGCG
>NZ_JBFHKV010000530.1:0-5680 GCF_041595215.1 Stieleria sp.
ATCCGTCAACGCTGCAGCGAAATGTTCGGCCAATCGGTGTTCCAAAGCGCAGCACACCTGTGCCATTGGCCGGTCGTGGGTGTCCATCACGGTCACCCCTGTGGAGACGATCAAAACGTGATCGCCGCCACGGCGGAACGGACCGCCTGTCAGGTCACCGACATTGCCAGCGTCAATGGTTACAACGTTCAATCAATCCTACCGCACGGCGTCGCCCTGGCCCACGCCGCGGAATCCTTAACCGGCATCGATTCCCAAGCGGTGCTATGGCTCAGTCACGCCTCGGTGCTGATCGCGGTGCGTCACCAGACGGGCGTCGGTTTGACGCGGACACTTCCTTCACTGCCCGAGCAGATCTTGGAATCGGACCAACCCGATCGGCCGCTCGACGCGCATGCCTTGCGTCCCTACCTGAGTGACATCGCGACCGAATTCAAGGCGACCGCCCGCTATGCCGCCCGCGCCGACATGGGCGGCGTCTCCGGTAAACCGATTTTGATCGCCGGGCCGCTGGCGGAAATCCAGGGAGTCGATGAAATCATCGCCACCCTGACTGAAACCCCCGTCGCAATTTGGTCCTACAGTGGCGCCCAGCGTCCCACGCCCTTGGCCAAGCACCTCGATCGCGACGTCGAATTCGTCCGTCGACTCGATTCGTCCTACGCCGGTGCTCTCTCGCTGGCGTGGGCCGCGGCGCGCTGTTCCAGCCGAGGTTACGGACGATGATGCAACTGGAACAACACGCCACCACCGAGCGTGATGATCTCGGAAATGTCGGCATCGATTTTGTCCCCGAACCCTCCGACGCGATGGCGCCGATGCCATGGCCGCCGGAAGAATCAACGCCGCCGGTGCCCTGTGAAAATGTGATCGACAGTCTGGGCGGTTGGCAGGACTTCGAGTTGATGCCGCCACGCTACCGCTCCCGACGTCATGCCGAACAGGCCTTTCAGAAATGGTCGGTCGTGCTGCTGGTGCTCTTATCGATCACCATCGGATCGTCCGTCACGCTGTGGCTGCGCGGCCGTCGGACCATCGCTAAAAACGCCGTGCTGGTCGAACAAGCCCAGCCGATCGCTGAACTTCAACGCGCCACCCGTCTGCTGGAAACCGAAAACGTGCTGTTGGAAAAATGGTGCACGTGGGTCGAATCGGCAAAGCCCGACGACAGCGTGGCGCAGGTGCTGGGCGCGGTGACCCGGGCGACACACCCCGGCCCCAAAGTCCCGGTGACGCAACATCTCGATGTGCAGTCGATCGAAATCAAATTGCCACTCGAATATGACCTGTCACTGAAAGAGCCACCGTCCTGGGCAGTGCCTCGAGTCTCGCTGGCCGTGGTCGCCAACAGCCGTGATGTCTTGATGCCGTGGAACGATCGCCTGGAAAAATCCGGCCGCTTGCAAGACGTCCAACTGAACACGCCCGCTGGCGCATGGCGCGAAGCCCTGATCCAAGTCTCCGCTCAGCCGCTCTCGTCGACGTTGGTGCCATGAAAAAACCAATTCATCTCCATCGGTCCAAGACGGGCTCGGGTGCCGAGTCGTCTTCGCTCCTGCGCTGGGTCAGCACGCCGCTGCGGTGCCACGTCGTCTGTGGAATCATCGCCTCGGGGTTGATCGCGTTGGCGAGCACGATTTGGATCTATCCCGAAATCTTGGCCGCCGACCAACCCTACCGCCCACAGCAAATCGCCGAAGCGATCGAATTGATCTCCAGTCGCAATCGCTTGCAGAATCAATTCAATCAAGCCGATCAACGTCGACGCCTGACCCAAGAGCGCATCGAACAGATCGCGTCGTGGTTGCCACAAGACCGTTCTTGGGAAAACGTTCGCTCGAGCTTACAAAACGAAGCCGCAGCCTGTGATGTGCAGTTGATAGCGTTGGATCGTGGTCGCCCTCATCAGGGAAAACGTATCGCGGTGCTGGAAGCGGAATGTGAAATCCGAGGGTCCTATCCGGATGTCTGCCGATTCCTGCAACGGATCGTTACCGCCGACTTACCGATCTGGTGCGACGAGATCCGTCTCGTTCGCGATGACCGCGACCATCACGCCGCGGCGACACACGACGGTAACCCGGCCCCGGTCCGATGTCTCGCCACCGTTTCCATGCGCATCCCCTCGGCAGGGAAAGACACGACCGCCGCAAAATTGCTAAAGCGGAGGAGCGACCATGAAACCTGACCCAAGCAGCTCCGCCGGCCCGCGACCACGTGCGGCTGCACCCAACGACGCAAAAAAGAAGAAACAACTTGCCCTAGTCGCCTTCCTGCTGACGGTGCTGTTGATCGCGTTGGTTTGTTCCCCATCGGACACCTCGCCAACCGCCGACGGTGCGACCTCCGTCAAAACGTCATTGGTCTCCCTCAAGCCACCTTCCGAGCGGACCCCGGAAAGCGACCAGGACGAATTGATGGAGCATCTCGTCACGGCCGTCGATCTGCCCGCCTTGAGCTACGACGAAATCACCGCGACGGATCTGTTTCGCGGAGCGGCAATCGAAGTCGTTCAAACCACCCCCGAACCGACTTCGCCGCAAGCCGAGTCCCAATCGACCGTTGAATACACCCTGGGCGCCGTCTACGGGGCGTACGATGGAACCGACCGAAAAGCACTGATCGATGGGCAAATCGTGCGATCAGGTGAAAAACTGGAAACCGGCGTCGTGGTCCTCCAGGTCTCCGATGAGGGGGTCGAAGTCGCTCCCTAGGGCTTCGACAATTCTCCCTAATTGGATCAAGTTCCCAGGATTTGCTTCGCTGTCGCGCGTCAGAGGCCGATACGACAACAATGTTAGTCTGTGCCGATTGTGTCGGTTGTTCGGATTTTCAGTTCATCCAATGTGCAAGGAAGCTCTCCGGATGCGGATTTTGTCTCTGGCGATCATCGGAACCCTCTGCCTGGGGATGATGCCGTGTGCGCAAACCGCGGATTCCAAAGACGACCGCGCCGGCAACATCGCGGCGGCCGAAGCCGGCGGCCCCCGACCTGCTCGTCTGCCGGAAAAATCCAGCGACACCGCGTGCGAGAACCCGCCGGCGCTGCTGCTCCGCGGGAAATCCAAAACCGTGCTGCAAGCAGAAAACGCAGCAACCGGCGTTTTCCAAGTCGACATGGCGACCGCCCATCAATTGTTCGCCCTGCCTGCGGAGATCGACGCCTCGCCGATTCAACTGGTCGCACCGTCTGACGATCTTTCCCAGGGACCGGTCGCCCTGGTGGCGTTCGAATCCACCGAATCCTCGTCTGCTGCCGATTCAACGTCGCCTGCAACCGAACCGTCACAGTGGCGGCTTCGCGGGCGATCGCAGTCGTCATCGCAGCACGAAAACGCTCCGCTCACCGCACTGCCTTCGCCGCCGACCGACGTGAAACCGCTCACCGACTCGGCCGACCCATCCTCCGTCGATCCATCCGACACCCAGGCCGACACACCGCACGTGGCGGCGGGCATCCGGCCTGCCACCCGCCAGCGAAAGACCACCGGTGCATCAAGAATCGCCTCGATCGTCGGCAAGACACCGATCGCACTGCCCGTCCCCAATCGCCCCAGCGACGTTCGCTCCACGGGGCACACCTCACTCCCAACGGCAACGTCCGCCGGCACGACCCAACGTCGGCAAACCGCGCTTTCACCGCAACGCATTCCAGACGCCCTGCGTCCCGTGGCCTCGGCGCAGTTGATCGCCGCCCCCGACCCGGTCGGGACGATGCCACAACCGCTCAAGCCGATCGCCGCACGTGCGACCTACACACCGATGGCGCCGTCCCACCCGACCGACATTGGCAATCTGCAATCGCTCCACGTCGCCGCTTTATCGACAGATCAACGATCCACCGCGGCGAACACGACCGATCGCCGCGGGAGCATCGACTACGTCGTCCATCATGCCGAACCAGACGCCGCGCAACGACGTGACGTTCAGATCGCGGACCTGATTGTCGGCTCGCTTCCGCAATCGACTCGTCGGGTCGCCCAAGTCGGTGCCGAATCCGACAGCGCCGAGTCTGACGAGGCCAATGGCCCTGCTGTTCCGGCGGAGTTGCCCCAGCCGGCGGCGGATCGAAAAGGGTTTGCGATCCCATTGAAACCGGCTCCCGGCACCGATCGCGCGACACTGGAAAAGCACGCCGACCTGGTCACGCTGATCGCCAACGATGCCGACTTGCGCAGCGTGCTGCGGATGATCGCCGATCACCACAAATTGAACCTGGTGATCGGCCCAGACGTCAATGGTCCGGTGACCGTCAGCATCCGTGGCGCACGGCTGGACGAAGTGCTCGATGCCATCCTGGGTGTCGCGGGATTTCATTGGCATCGCTCGGACAACCTGCTTTATGTCACCGGAGCCGACTCGGCGGCGCTGGATCGTAGAGTCCAAGGACGCAGGCTTCAGGTCTACCCGCTCAACTACGTGGCGGCCACCGATGTCCAATCGGTCGTGACCGGGCTGCTGTCACCGGTCGGCAAGGCGTACACCAGCGAAGCCGATCAATTGGATCAACTGAAGACACGGGAGCTGTTGATCGTCGAAGACAACGAAGCGGGACACCAGCGGGTTTCGCAGTACATCGCACAAGTCGATATTCCGCCACGGCAGGTGCTGGTCGAAGCCCACGTGCTACAAATTGACTTGAACGACGAAGAACGACACGGTGTGAATCTGCGTGCCTTGGCGCGGGTCTCGGGCGCCAAAGTCCTTTTGGAAGGATCGGGATTCGCCGAAGAGAACCCCGACGGCCCGTCGCTGGCTTTCCGAATCGATGGCACCGACATCGGCCATTTGATCGAAGCGATTCACGTCAACACCAACTCACGCACCCTGGCCTCGCCCAAGGTCAGTGTGGTCAACCGGCAAACCGCCAAGGTGCAAATCGGGCAACGATTGCCCTACGCCGTAGCCACCACCACGCAAACCGCGACGATTCAAAATGTCCAGTTCTTGGACGTCGGAATCGTCTTGGAAGTCACGCCCGTGATCACCCAAGACGGCAACATTCTGATGACCGTCCTACCCAAGGTCTCCGGCGGCAAGATCACCGAAAGCGGTTTCCCCGAAGAAGACACCACGCAAGTTTCCACGACGGTGCTGATGCCCGACGGCAGCGGGCTGGTGATCGGCGGACTGATCCGCGAAACCGATTCCCAGAGCGAAGCCAACATTCCGCTCGTTGGCAACATTCCCGTCATCAAACGGATGTTCAACAAACGCGCCGTCGAATCCCGACGCAATGAATTGGTCGTCGCCCTGGTCACCCACATCATGCACGACCCCAATCCGGTCCGCGAAAAAGAATGCCTGGACCTGCAAAAAGCCCTGCCCCCGCACGCGGCCCGCGAGCTGCACTATTCACCCGAGATTCGTTACTCGAATCATTGATCGGCCACACGCAGGTGTCCATCCCTCAGGCGCATCCCCACGCGCTGCAAAGCAGCAAGATGGGCGGCTGAAGCCTGCACACCAGCAACCGTTGGTGTCCAGCCTTGAGGCGCATCCCCACGCGCTGCGAAGCAGCAAGACCGGCGGCTGAAGCCTGCACACCAGCGCACGTTGGTGTCCAGCCTTCAGGCGCATCCCCAAGCGCTGCGAAGCAGCAAGACGGGCGGCTAAAGCCTGAATTCCAGCGCCCTCGGTACCTAAAACTCGGGGGGATCCCAATGTTGACCGTAATCAT
>NZ_JBFHKV010000531.1:0-5662 GCF_041595215.1 Stieleria sp.
CGATACTGGTTCTCAGACTGGGCGGCCGATGAGGTCGTTGCTGGTCAGATGACGATTCTGTCGGCTGTCTCGTTGCTCGGATGGCTCGTCGCCGGCGGTTGTGCCTGGTGGTGCACGGCATGGCTGCGGCGTTGTGCGGAAGAGAAAGAGTCGTCGGTCGTCGCCAATCGGGCGTACTACAGCGGTTGGTTGTTTCACGTCACGGCGATCGTTGCTGTCGTCCCACTGGCGGGCAACTGGGGTGTCTGGCTGAGTACCGACGTGCCGTTGTGGACGATGGGTTCGGCTTCGCTGGTGGCGATTCTGTTTGCACTGGCGGCGTCGGTCTACCGGACGCAATTGGCATCGTATTGTTCGTTGACCGCGCTGACACTGGCCGTGTTCGGCGGGATGGAATCGACTGCGTGGATGACGGTCCAAACGTCGACGATCCTCGCCGGTCTCAGTCTTCTCGCCGCCCTGGTGTCCTGTTTTGGGTTCAAACGCTTGTCGGATGCGGGGCGATCCGAACAGTCGTCGGCGTCGTGGATGATCGCTCTGCCGGCGCTGCCGGCGGAAGGGTTGGGGCTGTGGATCCGTCCCTTGGCGACCTATGCGTTGCTGTGCAGCCCGATTGCCGTGCTCGCATCCATGCACAGCGATGCGACATGGTCGTTGAGTCATCTCTGGATCCGGCCGGCGCCAATGACCTTCGCCCTGGCAAGCGTCACGTTTCTGTTGAGCACCCGTGCCTATCGCGTTGGCGCCATCTACGTCGCTAGCGTTGTGCTGGCGTTTGCGGCCATCCATTCGGCAGCCCAAGTCGGGTTGAACGAAGGTTGGCTAGGCGACGATGGAAACGGCGTTCACTTGTTGGTCGGATCCGTCATTGCGTTGTCGAGTTGCTTGATCGCAATCACGGTGACCTGGGCAATCAATCGGCGGCTTTCACGCGTTGACCCCTCCCGTGAATCCGATCTACGTGCCAACCGCGAATTCTATAGCGGAATCTTGCAGCATCTGGCGCTGCTGCTGGCCGCATCGTGTTTGATCGGCCTGTCCGGCATGTGCTTTTTCGATTCGGCATCGTTTGCGGCGTCAGCGCCTCTGCATTCTTTGACGGCGGTGGTTCTGACAGTTGCATTTGGGATTTCCGGAATCATCTACCAGTCGCGTTTGCAAACGTATGCGGCCTTGGGTTCGGTATTGATTGCGGTGCTGGCCGGTGTCGCGCTGTGGGTCGGTCCGTCGGAACACGTGGCCGACCAAACGCTTGCGATGGCGTTGATGGCGTCAGCCTTTGGTATCGCTTCGTGGTGCTGGCTGCCGGCGGAAGGTACCGGGGCGGACGATGAAGACGAGGGGCGAAGCGGTGGTATGGCGTGGCGATTGATCCGATGCTGGGAACATCCGCCGTTGCCGTTGGTTTCGCGAGACCGAACGTTGTGGACCAAGCCGCTGGCGCAAACGTCGACCGTCGTGGCAGCGGCCACGCTCGTCCCGCTGGCGATGCATTGGGGGCAAATACCGATCTGGATGGCCGTTCAACCGATTTTTCTGGCATCGTTGGTTTGGTTGATCGCCACCTTCACTTACGGATTCGGCATGCTCGCGGTGCTGGATCAAGCCGCCACTTCATCTGGCCGTGCCGGTGGCAGGATGCGATGCGATGCGATTGAACGACGATTGCTTTATGTGGCTGCCGTTCTGACGTTCGGTGTCGGCGTTCATTTGACCACGCACTTCACCACGCTCGCGATGCTGTCCGATCGCATTGCAATGGCATGGCACCTCGTCCTTGCCGCGAGTTTACTGTTGGCCGGTTGGTGCTTGGCGGCGGTGGTTTCGATGCACCTGGCGGTTTCGGCCGACGGAGACGCTGAGGACTCGTCGAGGCGGCAGTCTCGGGAACTTTACAGTGGATTGCTGCAACACCTTGTTGCGACAATCGGTGTGTTGGTTCTGCTCGGTGCTGTGATGCTGGGGCTGGCCGGAAATGAACTGTCGTTGCCGCTGGCTCTCTCATGCGGCATCCTGGTGGTCGTGTTTGCCTTGTCGGGCGGCACCTATCGGACACAGTTTGGCAGCTATCTGTCGCTGGCGTCACTCGGATTGATGGTGGTCCATCTGGTCCTGTTTGCCCCAGGGCGTTGGGACGTAGGCGGTTGGGGACCGGACGCGGCCATGGTCGCCGCGGCAAATTCGTTGCTCGGTTTGGTCCTGATCACGATCGCCGTGTCCAGCGATCGAGCGGTGAGCCATCGAAAGGGCGTCGATGGATCAGAATCCACCGGCGGGCGTCGCCTGCCGCCCAGCATCTGGACGACGTTGCGGCTGCCGCTTCAAGGCGATTCGTGGTCATCGTTGTGGTTCCAGCCGCTTTGCCACGCTGCCGTTCTGTTTGCTCAGATTGGTGTCACGATCGTTTTGGTCCAGATCGTGTGGCAGGGCACCTGGGCTGGATGGGCGATGCCGGGGTTTGTCACGTTGATCGTCGCTGGGATGGTCTGTGCGATCGCCGCGAAACTCTATGACAACGCGTTGTTGACCTACCTGGCCGCCGCACTCGCTGTGGTGAGTATATTTCCGTGGTTCCCGGGAGGCGGAGGAACGGATCCGCGAGTGGGCGTCACCTGGTCGCTGATCGCGATCGTTTTCTGGGTGGTCGGTTATGGTTGCGAGCGGTTGGGCGGGGCTACATCGGAGCATCCGAGGAACAACGCTTCTGATTCTCCGTTGGTTCGAATTTACGAACGGCCCCTGATCCGGTCGTCGGCGGTGCTGGCGATCATCGCAATCGCTCAAAGCCTTTACGCGTGGAAGGTTGATTCGCCGACGGCTTCGCTGGTGCCGATGTTGGTCGCCAGCGGCATCGGCACGTTGACGTTATTGCTCGGTGCCCGCTCGATGAATGTCTTGCATCGGTTTTCGCTTGGGCGTCTGCTGGTCTACCTGGCGTGTCTGGCGGTCACGGTGTGTGTGTTGGTGGTTGCTTCTACAAACGCCGGTGTGCCGTCGATCGGTCCGGCGGCGGCACTGACCGCCTTGTTCCTGTCGGGGGCCGGTTTGTTGACGATGGAGTGGGGGCGAATCGAGAGCGTGACGAAACCGCATCGAGCGGCCGGTATCGTGACGTTTGCGAGACCGCTGTCCAACTTTGCAGTGGGACTTGCCATGGCGGCATCGCTGGCGGCAATCTTGATTGCGATCGGAACGGCCGGTTACGACACGGGACCGGTGCTGATCACCAGTTTTGCCCCATGGGTGCAGCGTCTGGCACTGGGCCCGATCGCGTTGACGTTGACGTTGGCCGCGGTAGTGAGTTTGCTGACGGTTCGGGCATCACGCAAGGTGATCTGGTTAGACGTGGCGGTGGTGCTGGGAAGCACCGGCCCGTTGTTGCTGGTCAACGACGCGATGGGGTGGTCGGCCGCCTCGTTGATGTTCATCGCGTTGATCGCGATGAATGGTTTGGTCGTCATGGCTCGCTTGGTCAAGTTCGGATCACAGCGTGTCCAGTCTTGGTTGGGGCTCTCGGATGCCTGCTGCGAACGCTCGTTCTATCGCTGGCCGTTGGTGGTCGCGTCGGGATGTTTGCTCGTGCAGTCGGTCAGTTTGCTGCTGATTCGTTCGGGCGTGGCGGAACCCGACCCCAACTGGAATTGGTTGTTGGGCGGCGGTCTGTGCGTTGCGTTATTCTTCCACGTCATCTACCTGCGACCTCATCCCGCGCTGGTGCACTTGTTGATTGCAAGTACGGTGATCAGCTTTTTCGGAGCCTGTCTGAAACGTGGCTGGGACGTCACCCCGGATGTCGCGTTGTCCGTGATGGGGTTGGTTTGGGGGATGATCGCGGTTCCGCTGAATCGCAGCGTCGGAAAACGCATGTTATCGATACTCCGATTGCCGATCACCGCGACCGAAGAGGCGGCGATGGGGCGCGCGTTGGTCGGCTGGGCGATGGGCATGACCAGTTTGGCCGTCGCAATCACGTTTCCGATCTTCCGGATCGTTCGTCCAGACTTTCCGAACTTGACGGTCACGTTGCTGCTGGCGTCGATCAGTTGCCTGTTGACGGGCGTGAGTTGGCGAAACGTCTACGCAACCATCGCGTCGGCGATCCTGTTGCCGATTGGCCTGGTGGCGACCGTCGTCCTTTATGGGGATCCGATGTTGTCGCGCGACTTTGCCGCATTGGCGACCGCGGGATTTGCATTGGGCTACGTCGCGATCGAGTTCGGATTCCGGTGTCACGCGAATTCCAACGCCGGGGCGTCCGATGCCTCTGTGGACGACTATACACGAGGTGTCAGCCGCTCGTTGATCACGCTTTCCCATGTGATCGCGTCGGTCGCAGTCGTGATCACCGCGGCATCGATGACGATGTTGAACCCCTCGCCGGTATTCGCCATCGCGATGGCTTTGGTTGCGGCCAGTTGGTTGTGGATGGCTTGGGAATCGGGACGCGAGTTGTTGGTCTACTTGTCGGTTGCGGCGATTTTCGCATCGTTGATTTACCTGTGCACCTCGCTGTTGGGAATCGCGTTTGAACGCAGCACCCTCGGGGCGTTTTCCGTCGTCGGATACAGCTTTCTGCTGTATGGGGCCAATATTCTGATCGGTCGCTCGCAGAATCCGCGGGCCGGCGTGTTCTTGAATCCGACCTATCACATGGCGCTGCTTTCGCCGGTCGTCTTGATGCTGGTGACGCCACTGGACCAGAAGGGGGTGGCCGCATTCACGTCTCTGGCAGCCGGTTCGTTCTACCTGGTGGTTTCGCATCGCACGCACGCTCGATGGACGGTGTACGTTGCCGCTGCCCTGTTCAACCTGGCGATCTATCTTTGGATTCCGGAGGCCAAGCAATGGACCGGGCTGGCACAGGTCTATGTGATTCCGGCCGCCGTCACGGTGTTGATCTTTGCCCAGTTGCATCGCAAGGACTTGAAGCCGCGAGCGCTCAGTGGAATTCGTTCAGCCGCCGCGGGCGCCATCTTGGCCGTTTCGACCTTCGAAGTGTTCTTTCAGGAGGATGCGGGACTGACGCAGTTCATCGTCGTCCTGATGCTCAGCCTGATCGGGATCGCGACGGGGATTTCGTTGCGGATTCGGCCCTTCGTTTCGATCGGGATCGCGTTTTTGGTGATCAACGTTCTGGGCCAACTCGGGTTGCAATTTCACCGCGAAGGAGGCGTCATCCGGGCCGTGATCCTGATCGGCTTTGGCGTGCTCGTGTTGTTGGCCATGATCTTTTTCAACATCCACCGTGAACGGATCCTGCGTCGCTACCGGGGATTCGTCGCCGATGAGAATTGGAGCTGAGGTGATGCTGCGGCGCGACTGCTGTCAGTGTGAGGTTGGGGGCAATGAGGCTTTGGTGGAGGCGGATGGGTTGGTCAGAAAATGGGTGGTCAAAAAATGGGTGGTCAAAAAATGGGTTGGTCAAAAAATGGAGTGGTCAAAAAATGGAGTGGTCAAAAAATTGGGTGTGTGGAGTGATTGGGGCAGCGACGAGCAAGGTCGTCGTCGCCATCATTCTGCCCCGAATCAATCACTCTGAACTTGCCACCTTGAACGTCTTGAGCAAGAAGTCGACTTGCATTTTGCGGATTTCGGGTTGGGCGAACTGGGGCCCACCGTGTCCGGCACCCTCAATGACGTGCAGCGTGCTTTCGACCTTTGC
>NZ_JBFHKV010000532.1:0-5650 GCF_041595215.1 Stieleria sp.
CTTCGGCCGGCGGATCGATGTGCAGCACGCCGACCTGTGGCGCCGGATCGATCGCACCCTGGCGATTCATCGCGTGCAAGCCTGCCTGGTCAGTTCCTGCTTGGTCAGCCATGGGCACCAAGCTCTCGGCCAGGCCGCTGATCTCGCTCAAGACGCGGATCTCAGTCAGGCCGCCGATCTTGATCCGACCACCCACCCGGCTTCGACGCGACTGCCGCGGCAACCCTCGCCGGCCGGTCCATCCCACTACCGAATCGACACACCGCCGAGCAGCTCACGTCTCGGCACCCCCCAAAACACAGCGCCGAACACAGCTCAAAACAATGTTCGCAGCAGCGTTCCGGCCCCCAGCCGACGGTTGCGTCGGCTGATCAACGGCGACGCGGCCGCCCCCCCGACACCATCCAGCCTCCGCCGCCGCGGACGGTTTACCGCCGAAGACCTGGAATCGGAATAAACCGGGACATCCCGCTCCCGACCATCGCCGCGGCGTGCCTCGTTGGCAGTTCGCACCCCTGGCGGTTTGCCGGTTTCCCCGGCTCCACAGTCATTCAATCCCGGCTCCGCAATGGATTTTGCGAGTCGCTTGTCAAATTTGCCCCTTTTGGACCCATCGTTTTTCGACATGCACACACAGATTTCCCTCACCGATCTCGGACGACTCGTTGACGGTCATTTGGAGAATCCTTCGTCAATCCTCGGCCCGCACACGGTCGACTACCGCGGCACGAAGGCGACGGCCGTCCGCAGTTTTTTGCCGGATGCCCAGGCCGCTTGGATCGTCGATCAGCCCACCGGAAAGCGTCGACCGATGCGTAAACTGCATCCAGCGGGGTTTTTTGAGGCAATCTGCTCAGGCACGGTCGACGCGACCTCGATCGGGCATAATGATGAGGTGACACCCTCGACGCACTCAAGTTATCGAATTCAAATGGCTGACAAAACTGGCAAACTCATCGAGACGAACGATCCCTACGCGGTGCCATCGATTCTGACCGATTTCGATCGTTACCTGCTCGGCGAAGGCAAATTCTATCGGCTCTTCGAAGCACTCGGCGCCCAACTGCGTACCGTCGACGACATCGATGGCGTCAACTTCGCCGTCTGGGCGCCCAACGCCCGAATCGTCCAGGTGGTCGGTGATTTCAACGGCTGGGACGGACGCGGTCACGTCGCCAAGCTGGACATGTCGGTCGGGATCTGGGAATTGTTCATCCCGGGTGCCAAGGCCGGGATGAAATATAAATTCCGAATTTTGGACCAGCACGGTCAATGGATCGACAAGACAGACCCGGTCGGGTTCGCCGCCGAACTGCCCCCGTTGACCGCATCGATCATCACGGATTTGGACAAGCACCAGTGGAACGACGATGCGTGGATGGAGCGGCGTGCGGCCACCGATCCGATGCACGCCCCGATGAACGTCTACGAGTGCCACTTGGGGAGCTGGCAAAAAGGCCCCGGCCGCACGCACGGCTGGCTGGACTATCGTGACTTGGCGCATCGTCTGGTCGATTATTGCCACCGGATGAATTTCACCCACGTCGAATTGCTGCCCGTCACCGAGCACCCCTTCACCGGTTCGTGGGGCTACCAAACGGTCGGCTACTTCGCCCCCACCAGTCGGCACGGCAGCCCCGAAGACTTCATGTACTTCGTCGATTACCTGCACCAACATGATGTCGGCGTGTTGGTCGACTGGGTTCCGGCCCACTTCCCCAAAGACGCGCACGGGCTGCGGCGTTTCGATGGCTCGGCGCTGTACGAACACGAAGACCCACGCCAGGGTGAACACCCGGACTGGGGCACAATGATCTTCAACTTCGGTCGCAACGAAGTCCGCAACTTCCTGGTCGCCAACGCGATCTTCTGGTTGGAGAAATACCACATTGACGGCCTGCGAGTCGACGCGGTCGCTTCAATGCTGTACCTGGATTACAGCCGCGAAGACGGCGGCTGGATTCCGAACCAGTACGGCGGTCGCGAAAATTTGGAAGCGATTGATTTTCTCCGCGAGTTCAACGTGGCCGTTCACGAACACCATCCCGGTGCGGTGACGATCGCCGAAGAGTCGACGGCGTGGCCGGGCGTTTCACGACCTGTCTATGACGGCGGACTCGGTTTCACCTACAAGTGGAACATGGGATGGATGAACGACACGCTGACGTACATGCAGAAGGAACCCATTCACCGCGGGCATCATCAAAATGATCTGACTTTCAGCATGATCTATGCCTTCACCGAAAACTTCATGCTGCCGCTCTCGCACGACGAAGTTGTTCACGGCAAAGGCTCACTGATCAGCCAGATGCCCGGCGACGTGTGGCAGAAATTTGCCAACCTGCGGTTGCTCTATTCCTACATGTGGACACACCCCGGCAAGAAGCTGTTGTTCATGGGTGGCGAATTGGCTCAGTGGAACGAATGGAACCACGACGATGGCCCCGATTGGTTGCTGTTGGATTTCGAATCTCATCGCGGCGTGCAGGATCTGGTTTCGGATCTGAACAAACTGGTGATCGAAAACCCGGCGTTGCACCAATTGGATTTCACCGGCGACGGTTTCGAATGGGTCGACTGCATGAATTGGCAGGAAAGCACGTTGGTTTTCCTGCGCAAGGGCCTGCCGGGGACCGAGCCGATCTTGATCTGCTGCAATTTCACACCGGTGGTGCGGTCGAACTACCGAGTGGGCGTGCCCAAGAGCGGTTTTTGGAAAGAGATTTTCAACAGCGACAGCGAACGCTACGGCGGATCGAACGTCGGCAACTATCCCGGCGCGAAATCGACCGGCGACGGCCACCACGGACGCCCCGACAGCATCCTTGTCAACATGCCGCCGCTGGGTGTCACGATGTTCCGCCTGGAAAAATAGCACGCCGTCGCATCGTGTCGGTGGCCGCGATCGGTGGTAAACTTGGAACCAGCGTAACGTTTTTTGATTTCCAGTCCCATTCTGGTCCGCCGCGATGCCGGTTCAAATGCAACTTGCTCGGATCATCATTTCCGAGCTGACCGAAAGCCAAGTTATCTATTTGCGCGAGATCGATGGGGAGCGTGAGTTCCCCATCTTGATCGGCATTTTCGAAGCGACCAACATCGACCGACGTGTCAAAGAAGACGGCTATCAACCGCCCCGACCGCTGACCCACGACTTGGTCGTGCGAACGGCCGAGGCGCTCGGCGCTTCGATCCATAGCGTCGTGATCAGCGACTTGAGCAATCAAACCTATTACGCTCAATTGCGGCTTGAGACCGAAGACGGCGAGATGATCGAAATCGATTCTCGGCCCAGTGACGCGATCGCCGTCGCCGTCACCTTCTCGCCGCCGTTGCCGATCTTTGTCGCAGAGCATGTGCTTGCCGAAGCGACCTCGAGCATGCCTTAACCGACGAGCGAAATGCAGATTCTAAGAACGACCAAACAGGCCACCGAGCTTGTTTGGCAATGGCGCCGTCGCGATGCATCGGTCGGCTTGGTGCCGACGATGGGGGCGTTGCATGAAGGCCATCTTTCTCTGGCACGCACCAGCGTCGGCCAGTGCGACCACACCGTCACCACGATTTTCGTCAACCCGACCCAGTTCGCGCCCCACGAAGACCTGAGCCGTTATCCGCGAACGATCGATGCCGACCTGGAAGGGCTGCGCCGCGAAGGTGTCTCCGCCGTCTTTGTGCCCGAATCGGACGACATCTACCCGCCCGGATTCAGCACGTCGGTCCAGCCGCCCAGTGTCGCCCAATCCCTCGAAGGCGAATTCCGACCGGCACACTTTCAAGGCGTCGCCACGGTCGTGCTGAAACTGTTTCACATCCTTCCGACCACGCACGCATTTTTTGGCCAGAAAGACTATCAGCAACTGTGTGTGATCCGGGCGATGGTCCGAGATCTGAATGTTCCCATTGAGATTGTTGCCTGTCCGACCGTGCGCGAAACCGATGGACTGGCCATGAGCAGCCGTAATCGTTACCTGAACGCCGAACAACGAATCCGGGCGCTGCGGCTGTTCGCGGCGCTTGATGCCGCCGAGCACGCGGTCCACGACGGGCAACGCGATGCCGCCGCAATCGAACGAATCATGCAGGCGACGTTGTTGGCCGACGGACCTGAACAGGGCGTCGACTCGATCGACTACGCCAAACTCGTCGATGCGCAAACCTTGCAACCGATCCGGCAGCTCGACGACCGAGCCGTCGCGCTGATCGCAGCCAAAGTCGGCTCGACGCGGTTGATCGACAACCGACTGATCGACCCGTAATGGAAGATCAGGTCGCATTTTCCGGGTCAAGAAGCCTTCCATTTTGACGTAGCACCGCGATCGCAGCGAAACTGCCGCGATCGCGGTCGTGCCGAGACGCAGGTTTCGATACGATGTCGGTCCAAGTGCGGCGGCCGATTCAACCGTTCAACCGTTCACTCGCTCATCGAGCAAGTGGACGGGCGAGTGATTCTCAACGACTTACCCATCCGACACATGATTCAACGCATTCTTGTCACCGGCGGTGCCGGATTCTTGGGCTCCTACCTGTGCGAACGTCTGGTCCAGCAGGGCCACGATGTCATCTGTTTGGACAATTTTTTTACCAGCCAGAAGACCAACGTCGCCCACTTGCTCGACTTGCCCAATTTTGAGCTGATCCGTCACGACATCACCCTGCCGGTGTTTTTGGAAGTCGACCAGATCTACAACATGGCCTGCCCGGCCGCCCCCGGGCATTACCAGTACAATCCGATCAAGACGATGAAGACCAGCGTGATGGGGGCGATCAACATGCTGGGCATCGCCAAACGCTGTGGCGCACGAATCTTGCAAGCCAGCACCAGCGAAGTCTACGGCGACCCCGAAGTCCATCCGCAGGTGGAATCCTATCGCGGCAGCGTCAACCCGATCGGGATTCGCGCCTGTTATGACGAAGGCAAACGGGCGGCCGAAACGCTGTTCATGGATTACCACCGCAGCAACGGCGTTGATGTCCGCATCGTGCGGATTTTCAACACCTACGGCCCCCGGATGCACCCCTTTGACGGACGCGTCGTTTCAAACTTCATCCGTCAAGCCTTGGTCGGCGAAGACATCACGATCTTCGGCGACGGCTCTCAAACTCGTTCGTTTTGTTTTCGTGACGACCTGGTCAACGCAATCATCGCGATGATGAATCACGATGATTTTGTCGGACCGGTCAACATCGGCAATCCGGACGAATTCACGATTCGCGAATTGGCCGAACAGGTGATCGAGATTTCCGGGTCGGCGAGCAAATTGGTTCAAAAACCGCTTCCGGCAGACGATCCGACCCGTCGACGGCCGGATATTTCGCTGGCCAAGCAAGAACTCGGCTGGGAACCCAAAATCAAGCTCGCCGATGGATTGCGGCAAACGATCGATTGGTTCAAGTCGATCGACCTGGGCGACTACCGTCCGCCGACGCCCAACTACGTTTGAGGGACTCCCATCAAACGGGCTGATCAACGACCAGCGGAAAAAGAATGATCCAGCCCTGAACGTGACCGTGGTCGCCCGCCCGTCGCATTGCCCGTCAGCTGATTTTCATTGACAGCTCGCGACCCTTCGGCCAAATCTGGACGATGGCGCCTTGCTCTTCATCGGTCTCGTCGCCGAGCGGGTAAGACGCGACCTTGCGCAACTGC
>NZ_JBFHKV010000533.1:0-5639 GCF_041595215.1 Stieleria sp.
CGTTCCACGGCGGATCACCAGCTGGAGGTGTTACATGCACTCGCTCGGCCTCAAGATCACCCGGCGTGTGAAACCGCGCGTGTCTTGCACGAGGTGGCCGAGCTTTCGCCGCGGCGCGGATTGAAGGTGTTGATCAGCGATTTCTATTTTCAGCCGGAGGAACTTGCCGACGCCTTCGCCCATTTTCGGCACTATGGACACGAAATGATCGTGTTCCATGTTCTGACGCCGTTGGAAACCGCAATGCCCGTCTCTGGGCCGGTGCGATTTCGCGATCTGGAAACCGGCGAAGAAATTGTGACGCAAGCCGAAGCGATTCGCGACGAGTTCGTCAGCGCCGTCAACGAGTGGCAGACCGAATTGAAGACGCTGTGTCAAATGCACGAAATCGATTACCTGGCGATCGATTCAGAAACGCCGCTGCCGATCGCGTTGCGTGAGTATTTCCAACGTCGCAGCGAACTGTTTTGACGCCCTTCCCGCTTGATCTTCCCATTCCATGAACTTGATGCACCTCGGATTCCTGGCGGCCGGCGCCGCGGCAATGACGTTGCCGTTGTGGATCCATTTGTTGCTGCGTCAGAAAGCGACGTCGATGGAGATCGGATCGATACGGTTCGTCAAACAAGTCGTCCGACGAACGAAGAATCGACAACGGATTCAACGTTGGATCCTGCTGGCGTTGCGGGCGCTGGCGGTGTTGTTGCTGGGATTGCTGTTTGCACGACCGTTTTTTCCTGAAACGCCCGCCGATGGAAGCACGCGCGAGGTCGTGATTCTGATCGATCGTTCGGCGAGCATGAGTGCACGGCAAGCAAACGGCGCCGCGGCAATTCAAAACGCGATCCAGCGGGCGAAAGCCTACCTTGCCACCCTGGGGTCGGAAACTCGCGTTCATCTTGGACTGTTCGATGCCGCCGGGGTTCAACCTCTCTCCCTAAACGAACTCGACGCGGCCACGACATCCTCCATGGCGACGCGTTACGACGAAGCGTTTGATTGGGCGGCCGATCTGCTGGCGGCGTCGACGCGCGCCGATCGCAGTCTGATGGTGCTCAGCGACCTGCAGCAACTGGGACCTTCGCCGGCCAACCTGTCCGCGTTTCCCGCAGAGGTGTCGGTGCGAATCGAAAACCCCGCCCCGGCCATCGCGCAGAACCTGGCCATCGAATCGGCCCTCGCAACCCAAGTCGAACTGCGTCCCGGTGTGCCCGTTGCGGTGGAGATCCAATTGGTCAACCACGGCGCGTTCCCGGTGATCGGTGCGCCGTTGCGGATGGAACTGAGCGGCCCGCGCAGCCCGATCGTCATCGAACGAGCCGTTTCTTTGGCCGCGGGGCAACGGAATTCCTTGCGGTTGGAGTTGCCGATCGAAACAGCGGGCCTGTATCGCGGCTCGGTATCGGTGGATTTCGACGACCCGTTGGCCTGGGACAACCAGCGTGCGGTCGCGTTGGAAGCTCGGCATCCCGACCGCCTGCTGCTGGTTGACGGAGACGCGGGGAGCAAGGCTTGGGAAAACGAAACCTATTTCATCGAAACCGCACTGCGACTGCGAACACCGGTGGGGGACGGACCAGCCAGGACGTTTGAAGTGGAACGTTTGGTTTGGGATCGTGGGTCGGGTTTTCCTGACCTGGCCGGTTTTCGATTGATTGTCATCGCCAACGTCAGTCGCTTTACCGACCGAGATGCCGGACGATTAAACGCCTTCGTTCAAGGTGGCGGCAATGTGCTGTGGTTTCCCGGCGACCGTTCCACCGACGCGGTGCACGAGCGGTTGACGGCTGCCGGCTTGCTGGGCAAGACGACGTTTGGCCGTGTCACCGACACCGTCGCACGCGTGCAGGAATTTGACGTCGATCATCCTGCACTTCGGCCCTTTGCCGATCCCCAGCATGGCGATCTGCGACGGTTGACGGCCAGACGCGTGTTGCCGATTCAATCTGCCGATCCCGATGCGGATGTCCTGATTCGAAGCCGCCGTTGGCCGTTGGTGATCAGCCACCCGACCGGTGCCGGACGATTCGTGTTTGTCGCAACGTCGGCCGACAGGAGTTGGAATGACTGGCCGCAAAACCGTTTGTTCGTCCCGCTGATTCGCCAGTTGGCCGCATGGCTGACCGGCCAATTGGAACTGCGGCAATCGGTGCAAACGAAAAACATCGATCACCCCGATCAGGTTCCGGGAATACAGATCGATGGCGATGCGGTGGTCGTCCGTCACGTCGATCCCGCTGAATCTCAGATCAATCGTTTCGCCGTCGAAGCCTTCCGTGAAACGCTCGGATTGCCGGAGCATTCAGTCGTGACCGCCGAAACGGATCGCCGCCAACAGTACACGCCCGAAGGGGTTGCCCGGGCCGATGAAAAGTGGCCTTGGGTGGTTTGGATGCTGATCGGTGTCTTGAGTTCAGAATTAATCCTTGCAAGTCGAGTGCATGAGTGATGAAATGGGCCAACGCCATTGTTGATGGCCGGGCCGAGAATCGCGTCCTTTTTCGAGTTTGATCGATCATGAGCATTGCCGAACCCGCCCCCCGCTCTCCCAGTCGACCGGTCGCGGTTCCGATGCCGGGGGCGCACCATCAGCAGCTGGATCGTCTAAAGAACCAAGAACGGCAACGACGATTCGTCATCGGCGTGTTGGCGTTGATGTCGTCTCTGGCGGTCTTGATCGGCCTGACCGCAACGACGGACTTTTACCTGGAACTCGCCCCGTCGCTGCGATTGCTGCTCTGGGGCTGCATCCTTGTAGCGATCGCAACCGTGTGCGTCGTGCTTCGGGGCTGGCTGAGCTTTGATGCGATCGATGCGGTTTGCCAGACCGAGAACGCTTGTCCGGAATTGGGGCAACGCCTCCGCACCAGCCACGACTACCAACATCATCCCGACTCGGTCTCGGCCGCTGATCCCGAGTTGCTCGGCGCGCTCGAAACGCAGACGCAGGAACAGGTCCTTCGTCGTCCGCTGGCGCCACTGGGAAACTCATGGCCGATCGGAGCGCTGGCCGGATTTTGTCTGATCGCGGGATGCTTGTGGCTAACGCTGTTTGTGATTTCTCCCTCGTGGCGCGTCGCCAGCGGACGCCTGCTGTTTCTGCCACTGCACTACTCCGACGTTGAACTTGAAACGTTGCCGGAATATGTGGACCGGGGAGACGATTTGGTGGTGCGGCTTCACGTCGCCGGACGCCCGATCGAATCCGCCGTCATTCGATATCGAACCGACGCTGCCGGTCAGTGGAACGAAGTCCCGGTGACGTCGGAAACTGAATCGCTTTTGCTCGGTGAATTGACCGCGGTGGTGCCGGATTGCCAAGACGATTTGGAACTGCAGGTTTTGGCGCGGCCGCTGGAATCAGAGATCCAGAAAATCGCGGTCCGGCTTCCGCTGGCGGTGGAACAATGGAACGCTTCGGTCGCGCCGCCGGCGTACACGGGGTTGCCGGTCGAGGAGGGGCCGGCCGATGGGCTGCGGATCCCAGAAGGCTCCCGCGTTGAGTTGAGTGCCCGCTACAACCGACCGCCCGCGTCCGTCCAGGTTGACGTGACCCCGACCGACGCGTCCGCCCCTGTCGCTTCCCTCGACCATTCGACCGCCAAATTCGCGATCGACGCCGCTGCGGTTCCGATCGATGTCGCTATCCACGCCCGATCGACCGATGGCGTTTCCGACGATGCATCGATGCACCTGAACGTGCTCCGCGACCGCGCCCCGGTGCTCAAGTTTCTCAGTCCGGAACCGGATGCCGAAGCGATTGCGACGAGCGAATTACGATTCACCCTCGAAGCGTTCGACGACTACTCCGTCGGAACCGTTGAGCTTCGTTACCGCGTGGACGATGGTCGCGAACAAACGCTCTGGAAGAGTTCCGTCGACGAGTCGGCTGCCGCAATGGCCCACAGCGTCACGTTGCCACTGGAGGATCTGAATGTTTCTTACCCCCAGGCGATCACCTATTACGCCGTCGCGGTTGACAACCGCATGCCGCAACCGCAACGTACCACCAGCGAGTTGCGTTTCATTGATATCCGACCGTTTTCACGCGATTACGAATTCAGCGAGAGTCAGTGCAATTGTCAGGGCGAGTGCTTGACGCTGGAAAAGCTGATCAAGCAACAGCGTCAAACCCTGGGACAAACCTTTGTCGTGACGCAGACGGCGGATCGCCCGCCAGCTGACTCGCGTCGTGTCGCCGAACAGTTGTCGTCGCAACAGGCTGCATTGTTGGAGCAGACCGAGACGTTGACCGCCGCATTGGAGCAGAAGCTTGGCCCGATGCCCACGCTGACCACCGCGATCGACTGGATGACCGATGCGGTCGAAGATCTGCAATCGGAGGCATTCGAGTCCGGACTGAACGCCGAAGAAAAGGCGTTGGCCAACCTGATCGCGGCGCGACGGAATCTCCGCAACATTTTGAAACAAGGGAGTTCGCAATCCCAAATGGTTCGCCAGGTCGATCAAAACCTCAAGGACAAGGTGCGCAAGCCGCCACAGGATCGCAAGGAAAAACAGGAACAACAGCTTGCCGACGTGCGCAAACAACTGGAACAATTGGCCAAGAATCAAGAAAGCTTTTGCCAATCGGCTGGGGCATGCAAACAAGCCGCCTCGTCGGGCCAATCAGCCCCATCAGCGAACTCGAACGAATCACCGCCTTCAGCGGACGAACTCGCCAAGCAACAACAGCGGGACCACGCCAAGGCACGCGAAATCCAGCAACAGCTCTCCTCGGGCCGATTCGGCCAGCTTGCACCGCAACGTGTCGGCCAGGCCGCCGCATCGATTCAATCCAGCGCCGAGTCCCTGTCCGATGAAAAGCTGAACGAACAAAACTACGACGACGCGATCAAACAAGCCGCAACGGCCGCCGAGCAATTGAGACAGCTTTCTGATCATTTGGCCCAGCGACACGGGCCCAATTTTGATGAAAAACTTGCCGCGGCGAAACGCGATGCGGAACGGCTCGCCGATGACCAAAAACAATGGACTGAATCGTTGGCCGACGGACAGTCCCCAAGCGGCACTCCCTCGGCAGCCGAAGCGGAGCAACACAAATTGGCAGATCGCGCCGAACAACTCGCGGATTTGACCGATCAGTTGCTGGCCGAATCGACCGATCAGGAGTGGCACGTCCAGGACACGCTTGCCAAAACGCTCGCCGAGAATCCGCCACAGCGTTCCGCTTCGACGATGAAATCGGCGGCCGATGCGGCCGGACGCCGTCAACTCGATGCTGCATCCTCCCACGGCCTGCGGGCATCGGAGTCGTTGCAGCGTCTGGCGGCGGGGCTCGATCGTGTCCAGCAAGCGATGGGGCCGGCACAGCTCGAAACGCTCAAGCAAGCGGAACAACGTGCCGCGAGCTTGTTAAAAGAATTGCGGCGAGCGAACACCAAGGCACAGCAAGCGATCGCCGCGGCGGAAACGAGCCGCTTTGCCCAATCGCTGGCTCCGCTGGCCGCCAACGACGCGGAACTGGCCAGGGCCATCGACGCGCTACCCGAATTTGCAACCGCGCCGACCACCCTCGTCGATGGGTTGCGGGCGATCGATGAAGTGCTGCAGCGGAGGATTCAAGAAGCCGTCTTGAGCGGCGTGATTCAGCAAGCCACCGGCCCCGTGCCGCCGGA
>NZ_JBFHKV010000534.1:0-5634 GCF_041595215.1 Stieleria sp.
ATTTACTGCGACGGCGTTTCGTGCGGTGACATCGACGGCGATGGAGACTTGGACGTGGTCGCCGGACGTTTTGGTATGAAGGTCCCGACTTTCAACGCTCTCACGCGTTTTATGAACCGATCGCTTTGCCGCCCGCGGAAAGTCCCAGCAACAGCATGTTCAGCTTCGTTGCCGATTTCTCCGGCGATGGCCGTCAAGACATTCTGGTACTCGGTCGCGTCCACAAACACGAAGCGATCTGGTACGAGAATCCAGGCAAATCGGATGTCCCCTGGAATAAGCACGTGGCGTTCCATCGCGTCAAAGGTGAATCGCCTACGCTCGTGGACTTGGATGGCGATGGTGTTCCCCAAGTGATCTGTCACTGGGACGGATGCTGGGGCTCGATTCAGCCCGATCCATCGCATCCGACCGAACCGTGGCGATTCATCCCGATCGGCGAACCCGAAGACTGGCCACAGTTTTATCACGGCCAAGGCGTCGGCGACATCAACAACGATGGCAAGCTGGATCTGTTGCTGAACGACGGATGGTATGAACAGCCCGACGATGCGTCGCGGACGTCCCCATGGAAGTTTCATCGCGGTCTGTTTTCAACGGGCCGTGGCGGGGCACAAATGTTTGCGCACGATGTCGACGGCGATGGAGATCAAGACGTGCTGTCCGCCGTCGATGCGCATGGCTGGGGATTGGCGTGGTACGAACAATCGGGGACCAGACCGGACACGGCGTTTCGCGAACACCTGATCATGGGCGATCGTTCGGCGATCGACCGCTATGGCGTGGCGTTCACCCAGCCTCATGCGTTGGCATCGGCTGACATCAACGGCGATGGATTGCCGGATCTGATCACCGGAAAGCGACGTTGGGCGCACGGTCCAGACGGAGACATCGATCCCGGTGCGCCGCCGGTGGTCTATTGGTTTGAACTGCGACGTGAACCCGGCGGCGGGGTCCGGTACGTGCCGCACCAAATCGACGACGCGTCCGGCGTCGGCGTTCAGATTCTGGCCACCGACTTGAACCGAGACGGACGCGTCGACGTCGCCACCGCGTCCAAGCTGGGAACGTTTGTCTTTCTGCAGAAGTAGCGGCCTTGCGATCTTGTTCCCGTTGATGCAGGATTCATTCCGCGGCATTGACCCAAATCCCATCCACAGCATTGCCTACCGAGCTCAACTCCACGTTTGCCACGCCAAGTCGAGCAAGCGGAGTTCCTGATCTGAGAGCGACGTTCCGGACATTGCTGGAGTCGTTCGGTTCTGGGGCTGTCGCTCCGTCTGGGCAATGTCGGTTTCGGCCGGTGCGTTGATTTCTTGATCCACCTGCTGATGGCGAACGACCCGCGTTGACAATTCAGACGCGGTAAGTTCTTCGGTCGGGTCGGATGAATCGGTCGGTGATGCCTTCGCCGCCGGCATCGAAGCCGCCGAAACGAAATTCGCTGCAACAGCGGCCGTTGAGCTGGCGGAGATGGTCGGGCCATTCCAATCACCGGCCAGCGGAATCCAGCCGGCGTTTCCACTGGGCCCGAACGCAAAGTAGTGATCGGCGGCGCCGGGGGTGAACGAATCTTTGAGGTGAAACAGAGAGACGTCCGGTTGGTACAGTCCGATCGTTTCGGTGCCGTCGCCATTCCAATCCCCCGCCATCGGAGTCCAGCCGGCGTTTCCACCCGGGCCGAAGGCGAAGTACTGATCCGATGCTCCGGCGGTAAACGAATTCTTAAGATGAAACAGCGACGCATCGGGTTGGTAGAGCCCGATGGTGTCTTTGCCATCGCCGTCCCAGTCGCCGACCACGGGTGTCCAGCCCGCATTGCCGCCGGGACCGAAGGCGAAGTAATGGTCGGAGGCTCCCGGTGTGGTCGAATCCTTGAGGTGGAACAGCGACACGTCGGGTTGGTAGAGTCCGATGGTATCGATGCCGTCCCCGTTCCAGTCTCCGGCCAGCGGAATCCAGCCCGCACCTGCGGGACCGAATGCGAAGTAGTGGTCGGCAGCTCCGGGCGAGAACGAATCCTTTAGATGGAACAGCGACGCATCGCCCTGGTACAGTCCGATGGTGTCGGTTCCGTCACCATTCCAGTCGCCGACCAGCGGCGTCCAGCCGGCGTTTCCGCTCGGACCGAACGCGAAGTACTGATCCGACGGCCCCGCGCCGAACGATTCTTTCAGGTGGAACAACGACGTGTCGCCTTGATAAAGACCGATCGTGTCTTGCGTCGTGATCGAGACGTCCACCGTGTCCAGCACCGCATCGACTCGGCTTTTCAACACGTTGACGTCATAGGTGTTTCCCGCTGCATCCGTCCTTTGGTTCAGCAAGACGACGACGTTGAATCCGTCGAGCCGTTGCCGCGCCATCGTCACGGTGCCCGGTAAGGAACCATAGAACGTGTAGTTTGCACTTCCGCCGCTGCGTCGTTCTCCGCTGATCCAGTATCGATCCAGAAAGCTTGTGACCGCCCGCGCCGAGGCGATCTGGCCTCCAAAGGATTCCATCGATTCCAGATGGAACGCTCCGTCGGGAAAGGCAACGAGCTGAGACGTGTCAAACACGCTGGTCCCCAGTGACGGATGGCGATAGTTCGGCTCGCGAGCGTTGCGGTCATCCGGCAGACTACGACCCAGTTCAATCTCCGTGTTCGCAACTCCGATCGGTCGAAAGATCTCGTTCTGCAAATACTCCGTGAAGTCGCGTCCCGTTTTGTTTTCGACCACCAGCCCCAGGATCATGTAGCCGAAGTTGGAGTAGGCGTAGCGCGTGCCCGGATCAAAATCCAACGGCTGCCCGAGCACGTACTGTGCGATCTGATATTGATTGGGTGGCGAATGGATGCCCAGGGCACCGGCGATCGCGATTTGATTGAACACCGGGTCTCCCGAAAGATCGCGGTCCCAGCCTCCGCGATGCTCGAGCAGATGCCCCACGTTGATTTGGGAGAGTCGGGCATCGGGCGTGCCCCATGGCGTGATGTCTAGTAGACAGTCATCGCTCGCCCCCACGGTGCAAAACACTTGATCGTCTAAGCTGAGCACGCCTTCGGAGATCAATTTGGTGACCACCGCATCGGTCATCGGCTTGGTCACGCTTGCCAATCGAAACATCGCATCCGGATCGATCGCGTCGGTTTGATCGTGATCGCTCCAACCCAAGCCGATCTCACCGAGCAATTGGCCGTCTTTGCTGATCGCAATCGACCCGGCCGGTATCTGTCGCTCGATCATGAATTGCTCGACGGTCTCCGTCAGCGCCGAGAGTTGCGGAAGCATCGTGCCGGAAATCGGCAACTCCGTGAACGCTTGGGCGGGCTTGGTCCAACTGGCCACGTAGCGGTCGATGCCTCCGACCGTGTAGCCATCCACCTGACGGAGTTCGTAACCTTGCGCCAACAACGCGTCAAATTCGGATTGATACTGGGATGAACTCAAGGCGTGGCGGAGCACGCCGCTGGTTGTCGATTGCTGTTCCCAGATCCCCGCGTAGTAATCGACACCTCCGACGCTGTAGCCACTGACATCAACGACGTCATAGCCTGATGCGGCGAACTGGCCGGACTGTTCTTGAAATTCGGCGGACGTCAAACCATAACGCCACACGTAGGCCGGCCCCGATTGTTTCTGCCAAATCGCGGCGTAGTAGCTTTGGCTGCCGATCGCGTAGCCGCTGAGTTTTGTGATTCGATAGCCTTGGCTGGTGTAATCGTTGTCAAAGTTTTGCAGCTGTGAACCGGTCATCCTGTGACGGGCGTAAAAACCGGGGCCGGACGAGTTTTCCCAAATCGCGGCATAGCGATCGATCCCGCCGATCGTGTAACCGTTGACGTGGGTCAGTCGATAGCCTTGGCCGACCAGGGCTGTGAATTCCTGCTGGTATTGGGACGACGTCATGCCGTGGCGTGCTTGCCAGGCGGTGCTGCCGGTGGGCTTCCAGATCGCCGCGTAGTAGTCTTGGCCGGCAAGTTCATACCCGGAGACTTGGAAGGGGCGATAACCGAGGTCCTGCAGGCGTGCGACTTCGGCGTTGTACTGCGTCGACGTCATGCGATGCCGAGCCACGATCCCCGTCGCCGCGGCCGCCGCGACGGATTGCGTGGAGGCTGTCGATTCGCTGACCTGGGCGACAGCCACGTCGCCGGAGAGTTCCGAGTGCATTTCAACCGCTGGCAATTCGATCGCCGCGAGCAAACGCCGCTGTTCCAATGATTCGCCGACGGGGCGAAAGGTGTATTGACGATTGGAACCCATGGGTGTTGTCCGAAGATGAGGCACTGAAACGGCGACATGCCGCGAAAATTCGATTCATCACCAGGATCGTGCGAAAAGGACAACGCAATCCCTTAATGGATTTTCTGACTCTAACGTTTTCTCTGTACCGGATTTCGCCGGGCAGGCGAAGTCTGTTAGGCCAGGAGGGCCGGCAGAGTGAATGCCGGTGGCGTGAGCCACCGGAGATTGTTACACGGAATCTCTGAGGCCCAGCGGGCCGACACAATTCCCCACTTTTAGCAGTACCGCGGTTCATGAGACCGATTGTGCCGGCCTTTCAGGCCTCCGTGATCGAGGTCTTTCCATTCCGGTGGCTGACGCCACCGGCAAGCATTGTGCCAGCCCTCCGGGCTTCATCGCGAACAAACATAGAAAACGTTAGAGTCAGCGGATTGTTAAGATTTTCCTCCCTCACCAAGCGGTTACCGTTACTTGTCGAGTCGGTGGGAAAGCCCCAAGACCGCTAAGTTAACATGAATGAGGGGCCTCTCGCGCTGGCGCGAACCGGCTGATATCAAACAAAGATTAGCCGTTTGGCGCGAGCCTACGGGCATTCAACTAAGGAAACGACGCTCAACTTAGCGGTATTGGGGAAAGATCGGACGGCTTGCGCCCTACCGCTAACAATAGCAGGAGTCAGCGGAACGAGGTTGCAGAGGATCACCGCCCCGAATGCTCGGGCGTGAAGCGGAGCAATTGTCCATTTTCCAGCGCCACCGAAATCCGCCCCTGGTGATCGATCGACACGCCGCCTTTGACGGCCAGTGCGGGCAACGGTTTGATCCAGTTGTCGCTGCCATCTCGAGTGTTGATCGAAACCAGGAACGCGTCGGATTCGTTCCCATCGGGATGGCCCGTCGCCAGCAATGTTTCATCGGTGACGGCGAAGCTGGTGAACCGTCGATTTCCCGTGTCTTGCCAGATCGCCTTGGGGGCTTCACCGCCGCGACGGACCCACCGCGCGGCTTCTTTGTAGGGTTTGGGAGTCCCCGGTGCCAACGGCTGTTGGCGAGCCAAGTTAACGAATTGGCTGCCTTCGTAACTGGCGTCGTGGCTAAGCTGGCAGCCGTCGCTGCACTGATAATCCAACGAGACGTATTTTCCATACGCCGGATAATACGGGTAGAACGCCGTCCGGAATTGCGAATTGACTTGAGCCCGTGGCGTGTTGAGGCACTCCAGTGTTTCCAGGTCATAGCGTGCCGTCTCGTAGACGCCGCCGGCAAGAAATCGCAGTTCACCATCGACGATCGTCAGGTTGCCCTGCAGACTGATGCCGTTGTTGACTTCACGTTCCAACGTTCCCGACGTCGTGTTGGAAACCTTCAGCGCTCCCGTCCGCGCATCGAGTGCGACGACGTGG
>NZ_JBFHKV010000535.1:0-5631 GCF_041595215.1 Stieleria sp.
CGACCACCACAGTTGCCGCCGGTAGGCTTGGCGGCCGAAATTCGATAGCCGCTGGGCAGTCATCAGGTCGATCGACGAGCGGCCGTTCTTTTCGAACGTATCGAGCAGAATGCGTCGAAAACCATGGCGGGCGGCCAGATCCAGGATCGCTTCGGCCGGCAGGCAGTCGGCGGACCGATGGTCGGCATAAGCGACCGCGACCAATTCCACCGGGTCGGGGATCCGTTTTTCGACGGCTTCCCACATGCCCCTGATCTGGTCAGGCTTGTTGCACCCACTCGGGCCGGCTTTGACAAAGGCGAATTGGGGCGGGACCTGATCGGCCAGCCCCACCGCCTGATCGGATTCCCCCAGCGCTGCCGATAACATGGGGCCGTCCTTGCCGGCGGTCGACCAGCAGGCAGTTTGGCGGGCGAGCTGTTGCCAGATTTGGACGGCCACCGGAGCCAGGGCGCCGCGGTCGGGTTCCTTGAGGTCCAGGATATCGACATCGAATTCGACCGCTCGCGTCGCCTCGACCAGATCACGCACGCTGACCAGCCATTGAGGTTTCGCGATCGCGGGGGGCGTTTTCACGGGGGCCCGGAGTCGGCTCGATGGTGCGTTCAGTGGTGCGTTCGGTGGCATGCAGGATGGTCGTGCGGGTGCCGGGCGGTTAGAGTGATGGCCGAAAAGAAAGAACGTCGGGGGTGGCCAGTGGGGCAACCCGGGGCGACCGTCCCTCCCATTTTGATGCAGAGAGTCTAACGACCCTTGGAATACGAATCGATCAGTGCGATCGACGATCTTCGTCAATTCTGTGATGAACTGGCTGATGCGCCGATCATTGCCTTCGACACCGAGTTTGTTTCCGAAGACCGTTATCGACCCCAGTTGTGTTTGATTCAAGTCGCTGCCGGAGACCGGTTGGCGATCATCGATCCCTTGGCGATGCACACCACCGCCCCGTTCTGGGATCTGCTGGTCCAACCCGGACGAACGGTGATCGCCCACGCGGCGCGTGAGGAATGTCGGTTCTGTTACCAGTTCACCAATCAGCCGATCGCGGGGCTCTTTGACACGCAATTGGCGGCCGGATTTAGCGGCATGGAGTTTCCCATTTCGCTCGGCAATCTGGTCAATCGGTTGACCGGCAAAACGCTTGCCAAGGGGGAGTCTCGCACCAATTGGCGACATCGGCCGCTCTCGCGTGACCAGCTGAATTATGCCTTGCAAGACGTGACCGATCTGGAAGCGATGTATTGGATGCAGCGCGACGCGATCGAAAAGCTCAATCGCCGTGCCTGGTTGGAGGAGGAAACCGAGATCCGCCAACAGAAAGTCATTCAACACGAAACCAGCGAAAACTGGCGGCGCGTCAGCGGATGTGCCGGGATGACGCCGCGGCAACTGGAAATCATCCGCCACCTCTGGCGTTGGCGTGACCAACGCGCCGCGACGCTCGATCGGCCGGTGCGACGGGTGATGCGTGACGATCTGATGGTCGAACTCGCCAAACGCGGGTCGGCGGAGATCAAAAAAATCCGCAACATCCGCGGCATGGATTGGCGCGGTTACAGTGCACACTATGACGACATCTCCGCAGCGATCCAGGCCGCCCTTGAGGTGCCCGACGACCAACTCCCGCGGCGGACCCGGAAATCACGCGGTGTCATTTCCCCGATGCTCAGCCAGTTTCTATCGACGTCCATGGCCTGCATCAGTCGTCAGAACAAACTGGCCCCGTCGATCGTCGGCAACGCCGACGACGTCAAGGAAGTGCTCGGTTTTGAATTGGACCCCAAGGAAGGCGACAAGATACCCTCGTTGCTGACCGGATGGCGCGGCGAGATTGTTGGAAAGACCTTTCGAAAGCTGCTCAGCGGTCACGCGGCCATCCGTGTCGCGGACGTCCGCAAAGAACAGCCGCTAGAATTCGTCGAGCTGGATTGATTTGAACGAAGAAACGCCACCCCCTGAAGACGTCCCGGACGATTTCTTGTTCGTCTGGGCGTGCGGATTCGAGCTCGCCATCGGTCTGGCCGGGCTGCTGCTCGCGTGGTTTCTCGGTGTCGATGCCCGTGCGTACTTGGGGCGGATCGACAAACTGGCGTGGAAAAGCGTGGCCATCGAATTGGGGATCGGTGCACTGGCGTCGATCCCGATGTTGATTGCCATTTCGCTGCTGATGAAAATTCCGCACGAAGCGATCGACGCCCTCAAACGACTCAGCGATGCACCGACGATGAAGGCCTTGTTGTCGCTCTCTCCCGCAGAGTTGTTGACGGTCAGCATCTGTGCGGGCATCGGTGAAGAACTCGCCTTTCGCGGTTGCCTGTTGCCTTGGTTGACCGCGGTGCAGGACGCGACCGGCCAGATCGACAACCCGTTCCAAGTCGGGGATAGTTTTAGCGTGGCTGTTCCGGGGGTGCTCGTCGCGGCAGTCCTGGTCTCCTCGATCGGTTTCGGTTTGCTGCATCCGATCACCAAGCTCTACGTCTTCATCGCATCCTTGATGGGCATTTATTTTGCCGCGCTGATGATCGCGACCGATAGCTTGCTCGTCCCGATCGTCGCGCACGCGGTCTACGATGCGGCACAGTTCTTGATCGCCAAACGCGAGATCGAGGCCGAGGCGGCGGGGGCGTAGCGCCGCCTGCTCGTTCCAAGGCTTCAGCCGATTGTATCGGTGACGGATTTGATCGTAGCGGAAGGCGCCAAGACTTTAGCAGCGTGAGCCCTCTCTGGCGTTTGCTTGCTGCGCAAACGCCGTCTCTCCCAGAGGGAGAGAATCTAAATTGGTTGCCAAAAGCTGCCGATATACAATCGATGTCCCGAGCGATCCACGACACGTATGAATCGCCCGTTGCTTAGACGTCCAGGTTTCGGACGTCCAGGGCGTGCTTCTCGATGAACTCGCGTCGCGGTTCGACTTTGTCGCCCATCAGCAGGCGGAACATTTCATCGGCCGCCCCGGCGTCTTTCATGTTCACCTTGATCAGCGTTCGGTTGGCCGGATCGAGCGTCGTTTCGCGAAGCTCTTCGGCGTTCATTTCGCCCAGCCCTTTAAAGCGAGTCACTTGCAGCCCCTTTTCACCGGCCGCCCGGACTTCGGGCAGCAGGTCACGCAGGTCGACCATCGGGCGGCGGGTGTCTTCGCCGCGGACCAATTCGAAGCGTGGGGTGGTCATGCCGGTTCGGTCGGCCGGAATCAGGTCTTCGAGTGAGAACCCGAGTTCGGAAAGTTCTTTCAGTCCGCTGTTGATCGTGCGGACTTCGTGCAGCTCAGCCAGGTGGGCGATCGTCTTGGTCGGCTCGCTACTGGCCGCTTGCGACGAGGCATCGGTCGTTCCCTCGGCGCCCTCGGCCGCTTCGTCGATTTCTTCGGCGGCCGCCTCGTCATCCAGGACCAGGTTGTGCTGATTGAGATGCGTTTCGACTTCGTCAGTGCTGTGGAACCAGTGTTCCTCGTTCCCGTAGGTCAGCAACCACGAGGGCAGTTTGTTGGTGACCGGATCGATCCGCACGGCGTGGACGCGCAAGCTGACGCCACGACGCTCCAGGGCCACGATCGCGTCTTCCATCGAGGCCAGTGAACCGCACAGCTTTCGCATGTCCTCGCCTTCGATCCGTCGCCCGTCTTCGGCTTCGAAGACGGTGTCGTTGAGACCGCGATCGAGCAACTGACCCTTCATTTCTTCGTCGGTCTGGACGTAGTAGCGGCTGCGTCCGTGGGTGACGCGGAACAGCGGCGGCTGTGCGACATAGACGTGCCCGTCGGCGACCAGCTGGTACATCTGGCGATAGAAGAAGCACAGCAACAAGGTGCGGATATGGCTGCCGTCGACGTCGGCGTCAGTCATGATCACGACCTTGTTGTAACGCCGCTTGGAGATGTCTTGGTCGGCGCCGATGCCCGTTCCGATCGCTTGAATCATCGAACGGACTTCTTCGTTGGCCAGCACCTTGTCTTCGCGACTCTTGTAGGCGTTGATGATCTTACCACGCAGCGGCAGAATCGCTTGGAAGTCGCGCATTCGCCCGCCTTCGGCTGAACCGCCTGCCGAATCACCTTCGACCAGGTACAGTTCGCAGCGTTCCATCTGCTTGCTGATGCAATCGCGCAGCTTGCCGGGCAATCCGCCACCGCCGAGCGCGTCTTTTCGTTTTCGCAGCAAGTCCTTGGCTTTGCGAGCCGCCTCGCGAGCTTCCGAGGCGAGCAATCCCTTGCGCACGATCGACTTGGCGACGCGAGGGTTCTCTTCCAGGTACTTCGACAGCTGCTCGCCGACGCCGGCGTTGATGATGCCTTCGACTTCGCTGTTTCCGAGTTTGGTTTTCGTTTGGCCTTCGAACTGGGGATGCGGCACGCGAACGCTGATCACCGCCGTGATGCCTTCGCGGATGTCGTCCCCACCCAACGCGGTGTTCTTCAGTAGGTTTTCTTTCTTGCCGTAGTTGTTCAGTGTCCGCGTCAGTGCCGAACGGAATCCGGAGACGTGCGTTCCGCCTTCGATGGTGTGGATGTTGTTGACGTAGGACTGAACGTTTTCGGTGTATTCGGTGCTGTACTGGAGTGCGATTTCGAATTGGCAGCCGTCTTTTTCACCGACGATCGAAATCACATCGCTGTGCAGCGGGTCGCTGGCGCGGTTGAGGTGTTCGACGAATTCGGTGATCCCGCGTTCGTATTTGAAATCGCCACCCTCGCCGTTGCGTTCGTCCAGGAACGTGATGCGGACACCGCTGTTGAGGAACGCGAGTTCTTGCAGGCGTTTGTAGAGCGTGTCGAAGTTAAATTTGGTGACCGAAAAGATCTGTGCATCGGCCTTGAAGGTGGTCCTGGTGCCCGTCTTGCTGGTCGTGCGTCCTTTTTTGACCGGTCCGGTTGCGACGCCGCGCTCGTACTCTTGGCTCCACGTGTATCCGTCTCGGCTGACTTCGGCTTCGGCCCACTGGCTGAGGAAGTTGACGACGGTGACGCCGACGCCGTGCAGGCCGCCGGAGGTTTGGTAGGCACCTTTTTCGAACTTGCCACCGAATTTGAGGACCGTCATCACCCCCTCGAGCGTGCTGACTTCGCGATCCAGTTCGGCCGAAAGCTCTTGGTGCTTGGTCACCGGAATGCCGCGACCGTCGTCCTCGACCGTCACGCTGCCGTCGGTGTGGACGATCACGGAGACCTTGCTGGCAAAGCCCGCCATCGCTTCATCGATCGAATTGTCGACGACTTCGTAGACCAGGTGGTGCAGTCCACGCGTCGCGGTGTCGCCGATGTACATCCCGGGGCGTTTTCGGACGTGATCCAAGTCCGAAAGGTGCTTGAGGTCTTCGTCGGTGTATTTCTGGTTCGCTGCGGGAATCGAGGAAACAGGCGCGTTGGGGGCGAGTTCCTGGGCGTCCATTTCTTCCTGGGAGCCTTTTTCCTGCGCGCCCTGATCGGGCGAGTCTGGGGCGTCAGATTCCGGGAGATCCGAAGAGGGGGCGTCGCTCATTGAGACCTGAAACGGGGCGTAAAAGTAGGCCGCATTTTGAGGGATGGTTCCCAATCCTGGTCATCCCAGAACCGCCTGCGGCAGAAGGCGGAATTCTACCATTTCCCGGCGACTTTCGCGAGGCCGCCAGGCGGCCGTCAGGCTCGCTCTGCGGGGC
>NZ_JBFHKV010000536.1:0-5624 GCF_041595215.1 Stieleria sp.
ACTCGGAAGCAGACGGTTTGTTCGGGTTGAATTTCGACGACCCGATCATGCGATGCTTCGAAGGACCGTTGGTTGGGGAAGTTGGTGGCCGGTTCCAGTCCGGTGACATAGCCGTCGGCGGGATCGGCCGTGTTTTTCCAAAGGACAAATCGCGGCAAGGTCTTGGTGCCGTAGGTGACCGCGAGTGCTTGGGAGGCATCGGCGTTTTGCAGCATCACCGAGGTCAAGTTGGCTGCATCGCTGCGGAGCTTGGCAAAATAGACGCGCTCGGCGTATCCGACTTGCGGCTCGCCAAACTCGTTGAACGATTCGATTTCGCCGGCCGACAGTTTGTCTTTGGGGGCCAGTTCTTCGATCGGCAGGATCAATTTCGAGCCGTCTTCCAGGACGGGTTGGCCGACGTTGATGTGATACAACATTTGCACGGTTGCCGGCGTCGAACGCTCGTTGGTCACGTCGTCAAAGATCTGGACCGCTGCACTGCCGGCGTGGACGCGGATGCGGCTGTTGAGCCGAAGATTGGTGAAGAACAGCCGGCTCTCGCGGAGATCGCCGATCAATTCCAGGCGTCCGGAGACTTCGTCGAATTCGATCTGCAAACCGTCGGCGGGCAGATTGGCGATGCGTCCGTGCAGCGGATAGGCCAGTTTCCCGCTGTCGTCGTGCTCGGGGGCTCCGTTGCTTTCCAGCCCGCAGCGGACCACCAGTTCGTCGAACCCTTCCAGCCAGCCGAGTCCGCTGGGGTCGTGGATCGGGACCAGGGACGGGTGAACGGGGCCATCGACGGGGGAGTGCCAGCCGAAGCGACCGGAGTCGGATTCGATGCTCCAAATCGCCATCCCGCGTGTGGGGAGCACGTTGACGACGACGGCGCCGGTGTCGATCCGCACGATTTCGACCCCGTCGGCACGACCGCCGACGAATCGCCCGTGCCGCGTTTGGATTTTTCCTTTGGGCGATTCAATGGCGACCGAAAGCGGCGATTGATCGTTCCAAACCACACTCTTGAGCCGATCGTCGATCGATCGAGCCGTCTTCGTTTTTACCATCAGAATTCCTTAATCTGTCTCCGCGGACGAATTGCCGCAGCCTGATCGCCGCGTGGCGGATCCCGCGCGGCGATTCGTTTCAGCCGATAGAATGACACGAATGGCATGGCGGTTTCTGCTCCGATTGGGGCAGGTCTGCATTCTTGTCGCACAGTGCTCCAATCAATACAACATGCGGGCAGACTTTCCGCCACAATAGCCCCAAAAATCTCCAACCCTTCCAACCATAAATTCATCCATGACGAATGTGAAGCTCGACGACGGACTTATCCGAGGCGACTCGGTCACCTCGATTTTGGACTCCGCCATGGACGCTGGCGGCGGATTGTTGCGTTTGACCCCGACCTGGGTCCCGCGGTCGTTCCTGCACCCGGGGCGTCGCATCAAGTTGCATCCGGGGGACTATTACCGGTTCGGGGCCGACCGGGGTGGGATCGATGAACGCTGGTTCGGCAGCACCACCGACGCGGCCAACGACGGTCGCGTGTGGCACGAAGGCCAGAGTTTTTGCCTGTTCGAGGGCAAAAAATTCATGCTCAAAGAAGCCATCGCCGAACGGGGCAACGACATCGTCGGCGAAGCGATTTTTGGGAAATACAACCGCTGGCCCGTTTACAGCAAATTCTTTGACAACATGGGGCCGATCCCTCACCACATGCACCAGTCCTTCGAGGACGCGGCGCTGGTCGGACAAGAGGGGAAACCGGAAAGCTACTACTTCCCCCCACAGCTCAACAACGTCGACAACAACTTCGCTTATACCTTCATGGGATTGGAACCGGGGACCAAGCCGGAAGACGTCCGCCGCTGTCTGGAAAATTGGAACGAAGGCGACAACGGGATTCTGGACCTGAGCCGCGCCTACCGATTGAAGCGGGGGACCGGTTGGTTGATCCCGCCGGGCGTTCTGCACGCACCCGGATCGTTGTGCACCTATGAACCGCAATGGGGCAGCGACGTGTTCGGGATGTACCAGTCGATCGTCGAAGGACGCTACGTGCCCTGGGAATTGCTGGTCAAGGACATGCCCGAAGAGAAACACCAAGACCTGGATTTCATCGTCGGCCAGCTCGACTGGGACAAAAATGTTGACACTCACTTTAAAGAGAGCAACTACTTGGAGCCGATCGTGGACGAGAACCGCAGCGGCGACGGATTTGTCGACAAGTGGATCGTTTACGGCACCGTCGACGGCCAGCAGTTGTTCAGCGCCAAAGAGTTGACGGTCGCGCCCGGGGCCAAGTGCACGCTCAAAGATCCTGGTGCGAGCAGCTGGATCACGGTGCAAGGTCGGGGGCGAATGGGAGCCTTGGACCTGCAGACGCCGGCCATGATTCGTTTCGGTGAAAACACGTCCGATGAAGTCTTTATCTCGCACGTCGCCGCAACCGGTGGTGTGGAGATCGAAAACTTGGGCACCGAACCGTTGGTCGGACTGCGTTACTTCGGCCCCAACACGCATAGCGACCTGCCCAAAGGCGGCTCTTGATTCCACTTCCTGCTCTTGATGGCCCGCGCGGCAACGCTTGGGCCATCATCCCCATTGCGATCGAATAGAATCGCAGCCTGATTGCGATCGAATAGAATTGCAGCCTGCGCGACGGCTGCGAATCCCAAAATCGAACTCCTGAATCGACCCTCATCCCCCGAATTCGAAAAACACGATGAAACTTCACAACGCGATGTGGCCCGGACTGGTTGGCAAAGGCGACGGCCCCGACCAAGAACCGCCGATCAGTTTGGAACACATGCTTGACCTGACGGCCGCGGCCGAAGTGAACGGGCGAAAGTTTGACGGTATCGATTACTTTCTGTTCCTGCCGCACACTGATCCGGAAGCCAGCGACGACGACCTGCGGAAGATCGCCGACCTGATCCAGTCCAAGGGGTTTAGCGTCGGATCGCTGGTCGCACCGGTCTGGCCGGGCACGATCGGTGATTCGGCGATGGGCGACAAGGAACAGACCGACAAGTTCCTTTCGGCGGTCAAAATGGCTTGCCGCGTCGCCGGAATTTTTAACGAGCACGGCGTCCGCCAGTACGGCGTGATCCGAATCGACAGCGCCGAATTCGGCGTCGAAAAGTGGCGAGAAGATCCGCAGGCCAACACCAGCAAGATCGCCAACACGTTCCGCGAGGCCGCCAAGATCGCCGCCGACCACGGCGAACGGCTGGCTGCCGAAGGCGAAATCTGTTGGGCCGGCATGCACAGCTGGAAAGACATGCTGGACCTGTTGGAAGCCGTCGGGATGCCCGAAACGCTCGGTTTCCAAGCCGACTTGGCCCACACGTATTTGTATCTGATGGGTTACAACGCCCCCGAGCACGCGCTGCTGCACGACGGGTACAGCGACGAAGAGTTTTATGCCGCTTACGAGAAGATGACCGACAAGCTGCGGCCCTGGACGATCGATTTTCACGTCGCCCAAAACGACGGAGAAGTCCACGGCGCCGGCGACCACGACAAGACCGGCAAACACTGCCCGGCCGATGACCCCAACGGCAAGTTGGACATCGTCAAGTGCGCCGGATACTGGCTCAAAGACGCCGAGCAACGCGGCATCAAACACATCTGCTGGGACGGTTGCATGTTCCCCAACGAAACGCTGGAACAGCCCGGAACGTGGAACACGATCCTTGAAACCATGATCAAAGTCGACGAGTCGCTGAAGTAACCCAGCGGCAATCGGGCAACCACTGAGCCCATTCCACCTGATGACAACACCGCTTTCCATTCCTTCACAACGCAACAACCTACTATGAAACCTCTCAATATCGGCATGGTCGGCTACGGATTCATGGGCCGCACCCACAGCAACGGGTACTGCCAAGCCAACCACTTCTTTGATCTCGAGTACAAGCCTGTCTTGAAAGCGGTCTGTGCGCGAAACAAGGACAAGGCCCAAGCGTTTGCCGACCAATGGGGTTATGAGTCGATCGAGACGGACTGGCGCGAGATGCTCAAACGTGACGATATCGATGCGATCGATGTCTGCACGCCGAACAACCTGCACAAAGAAATCTCGATCGCTGCCGCCGAAGCCGGCAAGATGGTGTTGTGCGAAAAGCCGATCGCGATGAACGTCGCCGAAGGCGAAGAGATGTGCGATGCGGTCGAGAAGGCCGGTGTTGCCAACATGGTTTGGTACAACTATCGACGCGTCCCCGCCGTGTCGCTGGCCAAGCAGCTGATCGATGAAGGTCGATTGGGACGGATCTTTCACTACCGCGCGAACTTCCTGCAAGACTGGACGATCAATGCGGACGTTCCCCAAGGCGGTGCGGCCACATGGCGACTCGATGCCGAAGCCGCCGGCAGCGGCGTGACCGGTGACCTGCTGGCCCACTGCATCGATACCGCTCTCTGGCTCAACGGCGGCATCACCGACGTTTCCGCCGTCGCCGAGACGTTCATCAAAGAGCGAACGCACGCCGAGACCGGTGCCAAGCAAGCCGTCAAGATCGACGACGCCTGCACGTTCCATTGCCATTTCAACAACGGATCGTTGGGGCTGTTCGAATCGACCCGCTACGCACGCGGCCACAAGGCGCTGTACACGTTGGAAATCAACGGCGAACACGCTTCGATCCGGTGGGATCTGCACGACCTGCATCGCTTGGAGTATTTCGATCACAGCGATGATTCGATCGTCCGCGGTTGGAGAAGCGTTCACGTCAGCGACGGCGATCAACCCTACATGGGCAACTGGTGGGTGCCGGGATTGAACATCGGCTACGAACACACCTTCATTCACCAAGTCGCCGACTTCCTGAAATCGCTGGAAACCGGTGAACCGATTGAACCGAGTTTCCGCACGGCTCTGGAGACGCAAAAGGTTTGCGATGCCGTCCTCGCCAGCGCCCACGAGCGAGCCTGGAAAACGATTTAGTCGTTCGACTTCGTAGGGCATGCTGTGCATGCCGAGCGTCACGCACAGCGTGACCTACGCACTACGCACCGATCGTCACGCACAGCGTGACCTACGCACTAGGCACGCTGTCCGCCGCGGACCCAACCGAGCGTCGCCAAGGTGAACGTGGCCAGGGCGACGCCGAGGTATCCGAGGGTCCAGCCGAGCGATCGTGATTCGGCCCAGGCGTACCAGGCACCCAGTGTGGCCATGGCGATGATTGCAACGGCCACGATCAGTAGCATCGGGGACCTGGATCCCGTCACGGCCGAACGCAGCAGGTAGGCGACCGAGACGGCAACGACGACAAGAAAGACTGCGAGGGTGGCGCCCATGTTGGAACTCGTCCGGCAGGTGGTGATGGTCAGTGCTTCATCAGAGCCCGCCGAACGCCTTTGATTCGGAAGTTCCTGTGGTTCGGCCGCGATTGTCCGAGTTTTGTGGGGGCATGCGGTGCATGCTCGACGTGTCGCGCCGCGTGACCTACGTCAATCCCGCCAGTTCGGTGGCGCGGCGGACGCGAGTGATCCCGATCATGTATGCAGCCGTGCGAAGGGAGATGTCCTGTTCGTGTGCGTTCTGCCAGACGTGTTCAAAGGCTTCCGAGAGCGTTCGATCCAGTTCTTGGCGGACGCGGTCCAAGGTCCAACGATAGTGTTGTCGG
>NZ_JBFHKV010000537.1:0-5621 GCF_041595215.1 Stieleria sp.
GGGAAGCCATGACTACACGTCGCGGATCAAGATGCTGTACTCCGCAACCGGAGTCTACGTGCTGTTTGACGGCAGCGATCAAACGCTGACCGCGACCATGAACGAAGACTTTATGGACCTCTGGAACGAAGACGTCTACGAGTGTTTCTTTTGGCCCCACGAAGAGAATCCGGTATATTTCGAGTATGAAATCTCCCCGCTCGGCTTCGAGCTTCCCCTTCTGATTCCCAACCTGGACGGCCGTTTTCTCGGCTGGCGGCCGTGGCACTATGAGGGCGATCGAAAGATCCAGAAAGCCGTATCAGCCAGCGGCGGAAAAAACGAGTCGATGGCCACTGTCACCGGCTGGCGCGCCGAAGTCTTCATCCCCTACGCGTTGCTCAAGCCGCTACGAAATCTGCCGCCCGAAGCGGGGACCCGTTGGCGGGCAAACTTCTATCGCGTCGATTACGACGGCCAAAAAACCACGCAATGGGATTGGGCCCGGGTCGGTGAAAGCTTTCACGAGTTTAAGAAGTTCGGCACCCTGGTCTTCCAGTAGGGCGTCTTGACCTGCCCCGGTCATCTGTCATTTGAAATCCACCCGCCACCGAGAGAATGGGCGAACGGAATGTCCCGATCATTGGCTCTGTTCACAGCACTTTTCGTCGCGACGCTGTCCGTCGGCGGCGCCGACGAACCAGAATTCGACATCGTCATCAAGAACGGCAAGATCGTCGACGGATCGGGAGCGCCGTGGTACCAGGCGGATGTCGGCATCGATGACGGCAAGATCGTGCGGATCGGCAGCATTCCCGACGACGAAGCGAGGGAATTGATCGATGCCCGGGGGCTGATCGTCGCGCCGGGTCTGATCGACATGATGGGTCAAACGGCATCGCCGATGATCGAAGATCCGAAGACGGCGATCAATTTGCTGACCCAGGGAATCACGACGATCAATGCCGGTGAAGGCGGATCGGCGGCACCGTTGGGCCAGGAAGAGGGACGGCGCAAGGGTTACACGACGATGGCCGAGTACTTCACCCTGCTCGAATCGAAAGGAATGCCCGTCAACGTCGTCCAAACCATCGGGCACACCCAGGTCCGTCGCATCGTCGTCGGCGATGTCGAGCGACGCCCCAGCGATCAGGAAATGGAGCAGATGCAGGCCTTGGTTCGCGAGGCCATGCAAGCCGGTGCCATCGGGGTGTCGACTGCGTTGATCTATCCGCCGGCCGTGTACGCCCGCACCAAAGAAATTGCGATGTTGGCCGCTGCGGCAGGAGAATACGGCGGCGGTTATTACACGCACATGCGAAACGAAGGCGACCGGTTGCTCGAAGCGATCGACGAGGCACTCGATATCGGTCGCCAGGCAAACACTCCCGTCCACATCTTTCACCTCAAAGCAGCCGGCAAGCAGAATTGGGGCAAGATGCCACTGGCGATTGCGACGATCAAGGCAGCGCGGTCGAGCGGACAGCAGGTGACGGCGGACATCTATCCCTACGTCAACAACGGTCTGGGCATCGCGGCGTTGATTCATCCCCGTCATTTTTCCGAGGGTCGTGATCGGCTGATCCGGCGACTGGACGATCCCGAATTTCGCGCGGAGATCAAGGAAGAAATGGAAACGACCGAGGGCTGGGAAAACTGGTTTCGCCATGCCGGAAACGACTGGGGGCGAATCGTCATCGGACGCAGCAACGATCCACGTTACGCGAAACATGATGGAAAATCCGTCGCCGAAATCGCTCGCGCGTGCGACGAGGACCCTTGGGACACGTTCTTTCAACTGGTGCGTCAAGGCGCATTCGCACTTCCCGAGACGATGACCGACGCGAACAAGATCCTTGCCATGCAACAGGAGTTTGTTTCTTTTTGCACCGACGTCGGCCCGGCCGGAGGAAGCCGGTCGGCGTCCCACCCCAGGGCGTTCGGCTCCTTCCCGCGACTGCTGTCGCGTTACGTTCGCGATCTGGGAGCGATCTCTCTGGAACGGGCCATTGCCCAGGCCAGTGCCGTCGCCGCCAATGATGTGATGGCGTACGACCGCGGCCGAATCAACGTCGGCTTGGCGGCCGATGTGATCGTGTTCGACTACCAGAATCTGGCCGACCGTGCGGATTTCGCGAATCCCCATGCGTTGTCCGAGGGGATGAAGTTTGTGATCGTCAACGGACGCCTGGTGTTGAACGATGGCGAACAGACCGATGCACGTCCCGGGCGTGTCCTGCGAGGGCCGGGTTATCGCCAGTCCGCAGCACCGGCGAATGTTGCCTCCGGCGAGGCGGACGAACGGTTCGCCAGCTACGATCGAATGATGCGCGACTTCATGACCGAGCACCGCGTCCCCGGGGCTTCGATCGCCGTGACCGATCGCGGCAAGGTCGTCTTTGCCCGAGGCTACGGCTACGCCGACATCGCCCAGCAGCAGCAAGTCCAACCGGACAGTCTGTTTCGAATCGCCAGTTTGTCGAAACCGATCACCGCCGTCGCCGTGTTGCAACTGATCGAGCAGGGAAAAGTGACGCTCGATGACAAGGTCTTTGACGTGCTGGACTATGAATCGGACATCGCGTCGACGGAGGAATTCGACGAGCGGCTACGTGACATCACGATTCGCCATCTGTTGGAACATCGCGGCGGCTGGGACCGCGATGTGTCCTTTGACGCCATGTTTCGATCCACTCGGTTCGCCGATCAAGTCGGAACGGAGCCACCGGCGGATCAGCAATCGGTCATCAAAGCGATGCTGTCCCAGCCGCTCGACTTCGATCCCGGACAGCGATACGCCTACTCCAATTTCGGTTATTGCTTGCTGGGCCGGGTGATCGAAACGCTAACCAACCAGGGCTACGAAGCCTACGTTCAACAGCACGTTTTGGCTCCGCTCGGCGTGACGACCATGCGGATCGGGGCGACGCGACTGGAAGGGCGGGCTGAGAACGAAGTGCGGTACTATCAGCCCGGCACCGGCAAATCGGTGTTCGCATCGGATCGCGGCGAAGAAGTGCCGCGGCCTTACGGCGCTTGGTATTTGCAGGCGATGGATTCGCATGGCGGATGGATCGCATCGGCGTCCGACTTGGCGAAGTTTGCCGCCGCGTTTGACGATCCGGACCAGTGCCCGATCTTGAGCCGAGAATCGATCAAGTGGATGGATCGGCGCCCGCCGGGACTCGCCGGGCACGATGCGGACGGAAAGGAAAAGTCGCGTTACTATTCGCTGGGATGGAGCAACCGAACGGTGGGGCCCGGCAAGGTAAACCACTGGCACACCGGTTCGCTGGACGGCACCGCCACGATCATGATCCGCCGCCATGACGGCAAGAACTTGATCGCGTTGCTCAATGCCCGGGTCAGCCCCTCTGCGTCGCATCTGGGATCGGCGATCGACCGGCTGTTGCACCAGGCTGCCGACGCAGTGACCGACTGGCCGGCGGATCAGACGGACTGACCCGGGCAGAAATTTCCGTCCTCTTTTCCGCACAACTATTTTGCCGCCGGAACGATAATCGTAGCTGCGACGGTCGCATTCGTGACCCGCAACCCTCTATTGGAGACACTCCGATGCCGTCAAAGCTTACCGGCCTTTTCAAGACTCTCAGGTGGTCCGATTTCGTTGGCACGCCAGACGCCGGCAGCCACCACCTCGCGTTCACGAGCACTTCGTTTTCCGTTCCGAACATCCTGCTCTCGTCACTGGTCCACGACAACATCAACGTGACGGTCACGTTCAATGCATCGAAGAGCTGGAAGAAGATGGACGAGATCAATCAGAAGAAGAATCGCACGCCCGACCAGATCTTGAAACACGAACAGGGACACTATGACATTGTCGCCTTGCTGGCCCGCGACCTGTTCATCGATTTGATGCAGCTGAAAGGGAATACCTACAAAAACCAGGCGGAGTTAAACAACGACGTTCGCCCGATTCTCGCGAAGTACAACGGAGTGGAAAAGAAGTTGATGGACAAGTACGACTTGCCGACCGAGTCCGACCACGGGGAAAGCGCGACGGGCCAGGACAAGTGGAATCGAATGATCAAGGAGGCCTTCACGACACCGCGCAGCCCCGCCGTGTTTGCCCCGGACGGAAAAGCCTACAAGATTCCGCTGCTGGACGTCTTGGCCAAGCATGGGATCAAACCCTGACGTCGCCCGTCGGGGCAACAGCGAGTTCGCTCGATCGAGCTTCAGCCCGTCAGATGACCGGTCGCGACAAGCAGCTCACGCCTGAGTTGTGCCGAAGAAACCATCATCCGGCGGTTCACGTCACTGCTGTCAAAGAAACGATCGATCGTCGGCATCAACGAATCAAGCGTATCGGTCGAGCGAATGCCGTACATCATGATCCGGTCCCAGGAATAGACGCCGTCCTCGTCGAGTGTCTGGCGGACGAGGATGGATCGCCCATCGTCCCAGTTGATGATTGCGACAACACATCCGCTGCCGGCGGCACGTTCAATTCTCCGACAATCGATGACATGGTAGATCGACATAGCCCAACTGATTCGGCGTCAATTTGGCGTCAATAAAACAGGATCGCGTGCGTCCAAGGTGCAGCGATCTTCTGTTTCCCCGACCGGTCCGCCGCTCCGGAAAGGGATCTCTTGGTAGATCAAAACGTCGCCACGAAACCCGCCAGAGATTTTTTCACGATGGCGGATTCCCGCCACAGCAAGGACAACTTTCCCCTTAGCGTTCCACGAGGTCAGCGAACCCGCCCGGCCCGCAGACGCGGTGGCGACGGCATCGCCGATTCCATAAACTTGGCGTCATGCTGCCAACCGCGTCACCGCTGATTCTGTTTACGGACCTCGATGGATGCTTGCTCAACAAGCACGACTACGACTGGTCCCCGGCGGCAGCGACGTTGCAAACGTTGCGCGATCGCCAGATCCCCGTGGTCATGAACTCCAGCAAGACGGTGCCGGAGATGAGCCAACTGGCCCGGCAACTGGGGTTGGCCGACTATCCGTTTATCTCCGAAAACGGCTCCGTGATCTGCTGGGGCGGCGAAGCCGGCCCAACGCCCGGCGACGTTGAAATCATCGGTGCGTCGCGAGATCACATTCTGGAGGTGCTGAAGTCGCTGAAGCACCAGTATCGCTTCCGCTCGTTTGCCGACCTGGGGCTCGCCGGCGTCGCTGCGGAAACCCAATTGCCCGACGACAGCGCCCGCATGGCGTTGGCGCGTCAAGGAACCGAGCCGCTGCTTTGGGACGACAGCGACGATCAGCGAGCCAAGTTCGAACAAGCGTTGCGTGATCACCAGCTCACCCTGACCCGCGGTGGTCGTTTTTGGCACGTCGCCGGCCAGACCAGCAAGGGGCGGGCGATGCAGACGGTCGCACAGCGTCTGTCACACTCCGATCAAGAGGCGCACTCCGATCAAGAGGCGCACTCCGATCCATCGTCGCAGCGCACCGGTCCACCGATTCTCGCAGCGATCGGTGACAGTCCGATCGACCAGAGCATGCTGGATTTGGCCGATGTGCCGATCGGCATCCCGACTCCTTCCGGACTGGGAGTCCACGTGGCCGCCGGCCGGGGGATCGTTGCCACCGCGCAGGGTGCCGCCGGCTGGGCCGAAGCCGTTTCGCAACTGCTAACACGGCTGGAACGCGACGCGA
>NZ_JBFHKV010000538.1:0-5607 GCF_041595215.1 Stieleria sp.
AGCCGTGTTGCGGTCCCCGGTCATCCGCTGCAGTGCCGCCGCGACTTCCGGGTCGGGTTTCACGCCGAGAACATGATCGGGAAACAACACGGACAAGCCCGCCGCCCATTTCTTCCAGCCATCCTGGTCCAGGATCAAGACGTCGAGTGGGGCGTTCGGGTCTCGGTCCGGTTGCAGCACATAGATCGGCAATCGGAACGGGGACTGACTGGTGAACTCGATCACATGGGCCTGCGATTGTCCACCTTCGATTGCACTCGAGTGGACGTTTAGCGGTTCGGGCGAATCGGGCCAGCCGCGAAACGTTCGTTGCCTCAGTCGATCGATCAATGCCCGGACCGCTTGGGGAGAGTCCACGTCGAGATCGCCCGGTTCCGCTTTGGGCACAAAACTTTCGTGGATCGTCGTCACACGTTGTTGCTCCGGCAGCTCTTCAAAGACTCTCAAGTCACGCTTTTCAAACAGCGGCTCGGCGGCCATCTCGATCAACGTCTGGTCCTCGCGCAGGAATCGATTCATCCATCGAAATGCGGCGACGCGCAGTTCTTGCGTGTCCTTGTGCGGACCTTCGGAAATTTGCAGTCCCAGTTTGTCGCGGGCGTCGTACAGGTCATAAATCTTTTGCACTTTTGCGTAGACGTCCACGACACCATCGAGCGGAAAGATGCGGTCTTTGTCGGAATTGGCGATCAACAGCGGACGTGGCGCCACCAACGCGGCGACCATCGGAAAATCCCAACGGTAAGTGTTGACCATGTACATGCAATCGCAATGCCCCTCGACACATCCGTCGACGACATGGTTTTTCAGGCTGGTGATCCCGGCCACCGGAACCGCCGCGGTGATGCGTTCGTCGATCGCCGCGATCCACCATGAATAGGCCCCGCCGCCGCTTCGCCCGGTGACGCCGATTCGATCTCCATCGACTTCGTCGCGCGACTGCAGATAGTCCAGGGAGCGAATGCAATTGAACGCCTCGACGCCCGCCGACGAATACCCGCGATTGTTCCACCACCACATCTTCTCACGATAGGTCCCGTGGTGAATGCCTTCGATTTCACCCAATTGGACGGTGTCGATGGTCAGACAAACGTAGCCGTTTCGCGCGAACCAAGCTCCGTGGTGTTGATAATGTGTCTTGTTGCCCAGGCTTTTGCCCTCGTGCCGTTCGCCGCCGTGACCGCAGACATACAGGATCGCCGGCAGCTTTTCGTTTTGCACACTCGGCCGATACAAATTGGCGGTCACGTACAGGCCCGGCATCGATTGAAAATGCAACCGCTCGGCGATCACTCCCGATTCCTCCAACGTGCCCGTCACGACGGGTTCCAGCGGGGTCTTGGCTGGCATCGGATCCAGTCCCAGCATCTCCAACATTTGGCGAAGGTACTCGGGTCGTTTGCCAGTCCAATCCTCCAGCGTCTCGATGTCGGCGAACGTTCGATCGGTCAGCTTCTGTGTCTCGGCGCGAAAATATTCCGCGATCTGCTGATCACTGTTTGTCGCGGCAGGTTCAGCCGATTGTGCGGCAGCCGACTTCGCGAGGACTACGGCAACAAGGATCACGATCGCAACGTTTCGCATCGAATTGGACTCGTCGTTCTCAAGGAGTTTCACTGAAAATACCGGTCGTCAACGGCGTTGGCCCGCGGAACACAACACGTCCCGTTGGACTCTCTGGTGGATGATTCGCATCCGCTGCTCGACCTTCGCCGGCGAGCTACAATGGCGACTCCATCTTTCATCCTGGAGAATCACTATGCGACTCGCGGTCCTATTGTATCTTCTGTCGGCAGGCACGATGTGTTCGGCCGAGACGCTTGTCTATTTCGGCACCTACACACGCGGAAACACATCCAGCGAAGGGATCTATGTTGCGACGCTGGACGAGACCACCGGCGCACTGTCCCAACCGCGGTTGGCAGCCAAAGCGGACAACCCGTCGTTCGTCGCGATTGCTCCTGACGGCAAAACGCTGTATGCCGTTTCGGAAACGCCTTGGACCGGCGAGAGTTCCATCGGCATCGTCGCGTATTCCATCGGTGACGACGGCACACTGAAACAACTCAACCAGCGGTCGACGCGTGGCGGGGCTGCCTGTCATGTGGCGGTGCACCCATCGGGCAAGTGTCTAGGCGTGGCAAACTATAGCGGTGGCAGCTGTGCGTCGTTCCCGATCAACGACGACGGTTCACTGGGAGAAATTGCTTCGTTTCACCAGCATGTCGGCAGCAGTGTGAACCCGCGTCGCCAGCAGGAGGCGCACGCCCACTCGATCAATTTCAGCGCCGACGGAACCCAAGCCTTTGTCGCCGATCTCGGGATGGACCAGATTGTCATCTATGACGTGGTTGCCGAAACGGGAACGATGACGCCTTCGAAACAGCGGTCACTAAAGATGCCCGCCGGAGGCGGCCCCCGCCACTTCTGTTTCGCTCCCGCGGGAAACATCGCACTGGCCAACTTGGAACTTTCCTCCGAAGTTGCGTTGCTGCGTTACGAAGATGCCGCACGCAGGTTATCGATTCAAAAAGTCGTCTCGACGCTTCCAGGCGGTCAGGCCGTTCCGGGTAACAGCACGGCCGAATGTCTGGTTCACCCCAATGGCCAAGCGGCGTACGTTTCCAATCGGGGGCACAACTCGATCGCCGTCTTTCGGATCGACGCTTCCAACGGAGACATCGAGTGGATCGAAAACGAATCGACCCGGGGTGAAGTCCCGCGGGGGTTCGGGATCGATCCGAGCGGCAAGTTCGTGGTCGTTGCCAACCAGAATTCCGACAACGTGGTGTCGCTGAAGATCGACGGCGAATCGGGAGCCCTGTCACCGACCGACAGCGAAATCACCGTCGGTAAACCGGTCAACGTGCGTTTCCTGAAGCGTTAAGTGTTGGTGTGCAGGCTTAAGCCGCCCACGGTCGCTGCCTAGCAGCGACCGGGAATCGCCTTCAGGCTAAACACCAACGGTTGCTGAATCCTGCCTTGCCTGGTGGCCGTGCTTCGCCAAATCATTCTTACCTTCGTGTGCCCAACATCAGATACGCGAACAGGTCGATGATCTGTTGGTCGGTCATGTCTTTGAAAACCTGTTCGGGCATCAGCGACGTCTTGATCGCTTTGAATTCTTCCAGCTCGTCGCGCACCAGCACGACCGTCTGGTCATCGGCGGTGCGAAGCGTCACGGTCTTGGGATCCTGGGCGGCCATCATGCCGGTGACGACGCGGCCATCGAGTGTCAGTGCCATGTACGACTGAAAGCCTTCGCGGATTTCAAGACTCGGTTCGATGATCGCCGGCAACCAGAACTTCAAACTGCCTCGTTCGTAACCGTCCAATGGTGGACCGATCGTCTTTCCTTCGCCGAATAACTTGTGGCAGGTCCCGCACTTGGTCATGAAGTGTTGTTTGCCTGCGTCGGGATCGCCGGCGGAATGACTCAGCAAATCCTTCAGCCGCTCGATCTCGGCAATCTTTTCTGCCGAGGACACCGTCACGGCTTTGCCGAAGGCTTGTTCGACCCGGGCGATGAATGCGGGGTCCTGGTAGGTGCGCAATCGCTGGATGACGTCTTCGGGGACTTCGGGGACACGAACCCGCCACTGAATCACTTCTTCGAGCAATCGATCGGCCCAGGCGGCACGGCTGGCCAGCGTTCGGCAGGCGGCGGCTCGCAGACCATGTTCGCGCGAGATTTTTCCGTAGAACGCGCCGATCAACCCGGTTGCGATTCGGACATCGTCAAAATTGGCCAACGTGCTGATCGCGACACGTTGCAGCGCCGGTTCGCTGGTCTCACGCCCCGTCGCCAATCGCAACAGGGCATCCACACTCTTGGGCTCACGCAACTCGCCGAGTGCGTAGGCGAGTTCGATCCTCAGCCCGAGATCGGTCGAGGAGTCACGCAATAATTTGATCGCGGCGTCCGCGGCGCCCTCGCGACCGCTGCGAAGTGCCAGCACCGCCCCGGATTCACCGCGAGATTCTTGATAGGCGGACAGCGCGCGGTCGAGACGTTTGGGCAGCTCCGGGATCGACCTGCCTTGGAACGCTTTGGTCAGCCCGACCAACAAGATGTCGCGGGTTGCGTCGTCCGGGGCCAGGGCGACCAGGTTGTCGCAGTGTTCCATGTCGGCGGCTGTTCCGGCGGCAGCATAGCGTTGGGCCAGACGGCCAAGAATGTGTTGGCGCACCAACGGGCGGCCCCATGACGCATCGTCAGAGAAGAATGCGTTGATCGCATCCCAATCATCTGCGTGGGCTTCGACCGCCCACCAATACAACAGCGGCAAGTGCGGGTCGTTTCCGTCTTCGTCGCGTCGCGTCAGGCGGTCGATGATTGCCAAACCCGTCTCACTGTCGATCCGCTTGGCTGTCGAGGCGAGTTGGCTGCGGACTTGTAGATCGGGTTCGTTCTCCGCCAGTGAAACCAGCTGGCGATGGCCTTCATGCCGATCACCCAACAACCGAACGGTCCAACGTCGGATGTGGGGATCGTCGTGCCGCAACCAATCGGCGGCCCGCTCGGTCGACAGTTGCCCCATCAGATTCAGTGCCCAGAGCGATTCCAGCGACCCCGATTGGTCGACACGTTTGACAAGCGTCTCGGTCGCATCGCTGTCGTTGCGCCAACCGAGGACCAAAGCGGCGCGGCGGCGGAGCCATTTGTTGGGCGAGTCGAACAGGGCGATCAGGTCGTCGCTGGACAGGGCGGTGAGATCGCCGGAGCGGTAGACGGGCTTAGATCCCTTGGGGCGGATGCGATAGATCCGTCCGCTGTTCTTGTGCCAATCGTCGACGGGATTGACGTGGGACAAACGGGTGTCGTACCAGTCCGCGATGTAGATCGCGCCGTCGGGCCCGGCGCCGGCGTACACCGGCCGAAACCAGCGATCGTCGGTTTCGATCAGGTTTTCGACGTCTTCGGTGCGATAGGTCGATCCATCCGGAATCAGACGACTGTTCCAAACCAGATTGTGCAACGAATTCGGTGCGACAATGGATCGGTCAAAGTCTTTTGAAAACAACCCGCCTTCATAGATCATGAAGGCTTGAGCAAACCGTCGCGTGTCGCCTTTCATCGGCATGCCGGTGAAGTAGCCGAACGCATAGGGATTGGTCAGCGGACCGTGCTTGCCCCAGTTCTTGTCCGAATAGCTGCCTTGCGGATAGTGATAACCGCGTTTGCTACCGCCGTTGGTTCCCGAAAAAACTTGTCCGTACGAATCGATCTCCAGACTGAACGTGTTGCCGCCGCCCTCGGCATAGATTTCGAAGACTTTCGATTCGGGGTGATATCGCCAAATACACTGGCCTTCGAAACGAACGCCCTTGGTGACTTGTGAGCTGACCGTTCCGGCCGTGGTGCTGCCGTTGGCACCGTGCAGCCAACCATCCGGTCCCCACAACAGGCTGTTGGCCACCGAATGCGTGTCTTGCAGCCCGAATCCCGAAAGATGGACTTCCGGATCGCCGTCGGGCACGTCATCGCCGTCGGCATCGGGATAGTGCAGCAAATACGGCGGGTTCAACACCCAGATGCCTTTCGGACCGACTTGGACCGAGGTGGCGATGTTGAGTCCCGTGATGACGTCCTTGCTGGCGTCATAC
>NZ_JBFHKV010000539.1:0-5582 GCF_041595215.1 Stieleria sp.
AACGTCAACCTGGAACTCCCCATGCCAGACGAGAGTGTCGGCAACCAAGCAAGCAAGTTCGTCGACCTCGGTGATTCGCCCTCCACAGCGGCCGCGTTGAAAGAACAGGAGAAGCAACTGCATCGGGCAATCGAAACACTCAGTGAAGTCGAACGCGAAGTCATCAAGCTGCGAAACTGGCAACGATTGTCTTTCGTCGAAATCGGGCAACGCACCCAGCGGTCGGCCGACGCGGCAAGAAAACTTTGGTCGCGGGCGATCGTTCGGTTGCAGAAGGAGATGGATCGTCAAGATGATTGAACGCGAACGACGAGACATCGACGATCAATTCGCGTTGCAGTTGGAACGTGTGGATCAGCAACTCGCCGGCGAAACTCCCACCGGTGATGATGACACCGAGGCCGCCATGGGTTCGGCTGACTTCGACGCGGCAATGCGGGTCCTGGGACTGATCAACCGAGTCCGATCGGCCCAGCCACAGGACCACTCGGACGGGGGCGGAACGCAATCGAATCCCCCGTCCCAACCGCATGGTGACGTCACAACCAGCGTCCCCGATCAGATCGGTTCCTACGAAATCCTCGGTCAAGTTGGGCGCGGAGGCATGGGCGTCGTCTTCCGCGCCCGCGATCGATCACTCAATCGAGTCGTGGCGCTCAAGATGATGCTGGCAGGGCCGTTTGCCTACGCCGAAGAGCGGAGTCGGTTTCGCATCGAGGCCGAAGCGGCGGCCGCGCTGGATCACCCGGGCATCGTCCCCGTTTACGAAGTCGGTGAGCATGGTGGGCAACCGTTCTTTACGATGGGACTGATTGAGGGCGAAAGCTTGGCCCAACGTATTTCCAAGGAACCGCTAAAACCCCAGACCGCCGCTGCGATCGCTCGGCAAGTGGCTGCCGCAGTCGCCTATGCGCACCAGCGGGGCGTCGTTCATCGCGACATCAAGCCGGCCAACATCTTGCTCGATCAGAACCAACGGCCGCGGATTACAGATTTCGGGTTGGCACGCCGACGGGACAGCGCAAGTGATTTGACCGCGACGGAGCAGGTGCTCGGCACGCCCAGTTACATGGCGCCGGAACAGGCCTCAGGCGGGGCAAGTGGTGCCGATGAGAGGGCCGATGTCTATTCGATCGGGGCGACGCTCTATTGCATGTTGACTGCACGCCCGCCCTTTCAAGGACACAATGCCGCCGAAACCGTGCGTCTGGTCGTGGATCGCGATCCGGTCGCCCCGCGGCAACTCAATCCCGCCATCCCGATCGATTTGAATACGATTTGTATCAAGTGCCTGCAGAAGGATCCGGATCGCCGCTATTGCGACGCCGCATCGCTTGAATCCGACTTGCAACGATTTATCGACGGAAATCCGATCCGGGCGAGACCTGTTGGCATCGTCGAAACCGTTTGGAAGTGGTCGCGACGCCATCCCACTGTAGCTGCCCTCACCTGCTGTTGTTTGCTTGCCGCATTCACGCTGGTTGCCGGAAGCGTCTGGTACCAAAGCCAGCTCAATCGCTCCCTGATCGATCTCAAGCGTTCGCGTGGACAAACCGTTCGATCGCTGTATCGTGCGCTTGCCAATGAAGCTGAATACCTCAGTCAGGTGCGGCCCGTCGGCTATGGGCAGCGGATCGAACAGTTGGTTGCCGAGGCGAAGTCACTCGACACCGATGCGAAAGATCTTCAACAGTTGCGACAACTGCTGGTCAACAGCCTCGGGCACGTCGGCGCACGAGAGCCCGTCGTCCTAGAGGAATTAGACGCGGAAATCACAACCGCCAATGTTTGCCGCCAGCGCAATCATTTGATCGTCGGATCGGAGAACGGGGTGCTGGTCGCGTTTGATTTGGAAAGCGAAACGAAAGTTTTTGAAGCTCAAGTGATGTCGATTCCCATCACCAGAATTGATGTCGATCTCTCGTTCGGCGATGGGGCGACACGGTACGTGCGGGCGATCGGCCAAGGAGGATCCGAAATCAGCCATTGGGTCTGGGATGGACGATCGTACTCGCCGGCCGAGCCATTGAATCCGCCGAATCTGCCGGAGAGTTTTTTCGGTATCGATGTGTCGCCGGATGCGCGACACATCGTTGGGCTCGAATCGGAATCATCACATTTTCTTGATCCGAATGTCTGGCACACGCGAGGGTCCGGCGCAGCGGTCTCAGATCCGCAGCGTCGACTCGATGGGCTTGCTGAGATCCATTTTTCGATTGCATCATTCGATCCGTCGCGTGGATGTTCCGTTCGGCAAACCGCCATTCCCGTGTCGCCGCGATTCGACCTAAACAACGACTTCCTGGCCTTGGGGCGTTCGTGGCTTGATGAGAAATCGATCGACGACGACCTTCAGGTCTACGACCTGCACACCGATCGACTCGTCCGATCGATCAACGCAAGTGTCGGTGCCCTGCAGAATGTGAGGCTCAGTCCCAGCGGCAGATTTGTCGCGTGCGGCGGCTACTTCGGAGTCGAAGTGTTTGCGGTCGGTAGCGGCGAGCGGATCGCAAAACACGACGAATTGGGCAGATGCACCGTCGTTTCTTTCGTCGGCAGCGATGGCGACGTCCTCGTTCGCACCCCCACCGAAACGGTTTGGCTTTCAGCCCGCTACGGTCAGCCGATTGTCTCGTTCGCTGCCGACAACGATCGTTCATCAGTGGGTCTTTCTTCCGACGGACGAAACGCCGTTTGGATCGGTGATCGCCGACCTCGCGTCGCAGCGTTGCAGGGTGACCAAAGAACGCGAATCAGCGCTCACGACCGGATTGTTGAGACCGTTTGCCTGAGTCCCGATGGGCAACTCTTACTTTCGACGGGACGCTACTACGGCGGGAACGAAACCAAGGTCTGGAACGTGGAGACCGGCGAACTCGCATTCGAATTCATCGGCTCGGCATCCACCTTCAGCCCCGACGGAGCACTGCTGGCCGCCTGGAATGGTCGATTGCAACTGTGGGATGTTGGGACCGGAGTGCTGATTGCCGAGGGTGATTGTGATGCAACTCCCTCGCGAATCGTCTTCTCCGATTCGGGCGAGATGCTATTGGCAGTCGGCAACTTCGCCGGTCAGTCTCACGCCTGGCACGTCCACTCAAAAGCCGCCGCCGGAGCAGCGGCCGAATCCACATCTCCTCCGAAACCGATGCGTTGGGAATTGGAACCGTTGCAGATCCATCCGGACGCTCGCAAACCTGCAACGCTCAGTCCTTCGGGGCGTCGAATCGCCTTCGCTTCCAATGACGGTATCCTCGTCGACGCCATCGACCGGCCCGGCGCACCCCGCGTCCTGAAGACGGAACGCCGCATCGGTCCCGACTCGCTTGTGTTTCTTGATGAGACTCGCTTGCTTTTCGTTGCCGATGACGCGCACCTTTGGAATCTGGACACGAACGAAGTGGTCCGCACGCAAGGCCGTCACTTGCAGCCGCCAGTCTTGCTTTCACCGGATCGACGGCAGATCTTTTGTGGTCGACAGCTGATTCGGACTGCGGATTTCCAACCCGTTGTTCAACTGCCCGACTGGAACAACGCGATCACGTCGGCGACCTGGAGCCGCGATGGTCGCCAAGTCGCCTATGGATTGGACGGCGGCGACATCGCGGTTTGGGATTTGGTTGCGGTCCGAGAAAAACTTGTCGAAAGCGGGTTTCACGGCGACGAGATCACGCCCAGGCCCGCCAGTCCAATCGAATCAGTCCGTCCGATCGATGCGGTCAGCGCGATGCTTCGTCTCGGTCGACAGAGCCGAGATCGCGTCCACCCTCGTCAGTGGCGTTACAAGTGCAACCAGTTGATTCAATGGATTGAAAGTGACTCGATCGATCGTGATCGGGTGCATCGCCGCGTTCGCGACCTGACCGAACAACTTGACCGCATCGGCGGACGCCCATTCTTCGACTCCACCGAAGACGCCGTTGACCACCTTCTTGAACATGCGTTGCAGCTCAATCAGGAATTGAGCCGTGTCAAAGATGTCGAGGCGCAACGGCTGCTCTTGGCCGCGCTGTCCAATAGCCTTCAGCATCAGCCGCCACGTTCGACCGCAGCGATCGTGCAAGGAAGCCACATTCACCATTTGTTGGGTGATTTGCTGAACTTTCAATTTCAAGAGAATCAGGGTGCTGTCGACGCTTACCGCGAAGAAGCCGAACTGCTCGAAGATGCGGAATCAGCAGCCGATCCAGCACTTTCCCACCAAGCGTATGCAGGCCAATGGTTTTGGCTCTACCGCAACAAGTCGCTTGCACTCGCACGTGACGCACGTTGGGCGGACGCAATCGCCGCCATGACGCGGGCGTTGGAAATCCAGGCGGAATTCGAATCGGTTGGCGCCAACGAGCAAACGCTCGGCCAAGACCGGGAACTGCTCGAGAAGTGGCGCCAACAGGTACGTTGACCGAGAACTGCAGCCAGCTCGCAGCAATAACTCCCCGGTCCCCATCATTTTTGACCACCCAATGGTTTGACCAATCTCCGACGCGGAACAGGACTCGGCACACCAAGACGTCTGCACTCAAGGGCACTGACGGGGAGAAACAAAATCTTCCTACCTCCTAAATCTTCCTACCTCCAGCCGAGTCAACGAGCAAGCCGATCGTCGAATTCCAGTTTTGACGAAGAGTGCAGCAAGACGTATTCGAATTTCTTGACCGCCTCGAATTTTGAGACACGCAGGTAGGCGGCATACGCGTCGAAGTCTCCGCAGGTGGCAAGGCGATCGAGGTCCATTTGCCCGCCTCGATCATAGTGATCCACACAGGCTCTCATGATCGTCGGGTCGAGCGACGCTTGAAACTTGTCGAGCAATGTCTTGTCCCGACTGGCCACGATGTCGGTGAAGTAGGTGTTTCCTTCGGTCGACGCTTCCGGTTTGTGAGACCGTGCTGCGATACTAACCATCGCTAGCGAGGTCGCTACTAACAGGCTGGTGACGAGAGCGGCTGTTCGCATAGTTGATCCCCGGATCGTGATACATCAGGTCGTCGAAACGCCTTGATCACTCTTGTGATGACAAAAAATGAGGTGCGTGATTCGGCCGCCGTCAACGTTCCCGTGGATCGATCGGAACGCATTTCTGGCAATGTCGTGGCATCGCGGTAGGGAATCGAATGCGTTTGGCCCGGTTGATCTGCGGGTGATGCGACTCAGAAAACCCTACGCCACCCTGTCGGGTTGTCAAAACCACCCCGTTGAGAAATCGGCACCACCACAATGACGCTCCTTCGCGAGATGCCCCAGGTTTGCCCAGGCCGCAAGTGCGATGGGCTGGGACGCTGGGCTGGGGTCAAGACATTGGTTGGTCAAAAAATGCAGCCACCGCGCTGCGATGACTCTTCGTTCACCACCATTTTTTGACCACCCCATCTTTTGACCATTCTCCGACGCGGACCAGGACATGGCACACGAACGTGTCTGCGGGCAAAGGCTTTGACGGAAAGGAACCCAATCTTCCTACCTCCTAAATCTTCCTACCTCCAACCTCCAACCTCCGACCGGACGCCGCCGAAAGAGCAAATCGCGAACTAGTGCCAACCACCAGAGTTGCCCTCCCTCTCCAATCCCGCGGCGCGATTGTG